>NZ_JBFTRZ010000005.1:0-242236 GCF_056399785.1 Brevundimonas sp. 01N35 | reverse complement strand
CGTCGCTAGGCCCCAGCGGCGTCATGAATGGAGTGTGGTCTATCGCCCTTCGGGCTACTTGAGACCACGATAGGAAGAAGCGCGTTCGCGCCTGCTTCGTCTCTCACTCCTGAACCGCCCGCCTGATCCGTCGCCGCCTTCCGCTGGGTCCTCCCTTGACCGGCGCGCGCGACGGAGGACGAACAGTCCGACAAGACCCCCGTTCTCTCCGCTCCCGCCGCCGCTTCGGTTCGCCGGCCGAGCGAGCCCTCCCTTGCGACGAGACAGGGAAAGCATGGCGCAGGTTGGGGGTGAGGCGAGGTGATGGGGGCGGATGAGGCGTAATCCCGCCGGTTTTCAAGGATTGGAGGGCCTGATTGTGAAGGCCGTCTCTTTTCTCCGCTCATCCCGGCGGACGCCGGGATCCAGTGAGTACTCCGCCCGCGGCGTTTGCAGCCAAAGGGCTGGACCCCGGCGTCCGCCGGGGTGAGCGGGAGAATGGGAGCGTCGAGTGGCCGAGCGGAGCGAGGTCGGATGAGGGGTTGCGCGACAGCGGATGAAGCAAGGGGGTTTTGAGCGCGGCGAGACCCCTCATCCGTCAGCCCCCGATCAAGTCGAGGGCTGCCACCTTCTCCCGCAAGGGGAGAAGGAAGATCAGCCCCCCCCTTCTCCCGAGAGACCTCAGTGTCCGCCGCGCACGGCGCCGAGGAAACTCTTCCAGTTCAGCTTCACGTCCGACAGAGCGCCGGCGCGGAAGGCCCGACCGGCCACCCAGACCATCAGGGCCGCGAACAGGAACATGCCGATCAGGGCGCCGATGATCTCGATCAGCGGCGGGCCGCTGGGCGCGCGGGCGGCCATGACGAAGGGGGTGAAGGGCGGAATCAGGCTCATCACCTTGACCACCGTCGCGTCGGGCGTGCGGATCGCCATCTGCATGACCAGCAGCGGCGCCACCAGAACCATCATGATCGGCCCCATGAGGGTCTGGGCGTCGCGCGGCGTCTCGCAGAAGGCGCCGATGGCCGCGAACAGCACCGCGTACATCAGATAGCCCCCGACCATGAACAGCAGGAAATAGATCAGCAGGCCGTTGCTCATCAGCACCGAGCCGATGTCGCGCGCCATATCGGGCGCCGCCGCCACCAGAGCCACGCCGCCCAGAGCGCCCCAGGCGAGCAGCACGGTCAGCGTCAGCAGGGCCACGCCCAGCACCTTGCCCGCCAGGATCTCGGTCGCCGAGGCCGAGGACAGCAGGACTTCCAGGATCTTGTTGGCCTTCTCCTCCATCACGCTGTTCAGCAGGATGGAGGCCCCGGTGATGATCAGCGACCACAGGATGAAGCCGACCGCCAGGCCGACCACGGTCGGCAGCTTGTCGCGGAACGAGACCTCGCCGCCCGAGGCCGCCTTGGGCGAGAAGACCGACAGATCAGGACGGAAGCGATCCGTCTGAACGACGACGGCGGGGTCGATGCCGCTGGCGGCGAAGACCTGACGGCGGTTGGCGTCCTTCAGGGCGTCGCGGACAGCGTCCTCGACGGCGTTGTCGGTAGCGCGGGCAGTCCAGACGCGGGCGCCGGGCTGGCCGTTGGCCTCGGTCAGGAAGACGACGGCGCTCAGCTTTTGCCCCTCGGGCGCGTCGTCGGTCAGATAGCGCCGGGCCAGGGCGTCGCGAGCCTGGCCCGGCGCTGCGGCGACGATTTCGGCGGGCGGCGCGACCAGGGTCAGGCTGCGTTTCGGCGTCTCAAAGGCGGCCCCGGCGCGCGGCGCCTCGCGCTTCAGCGCGGCGATCCCGGCGGCGAAGCCCTCGGTCTCCGCGACTTGGCGCACCCGGTCGCCGCCCGCTACGCCGGCCTCGGGAATGGCGGCCATGCGCAGGGCGCTGATGTCGCCGCGCGTCTGTTCGGTCTCCAGCGACTGACGCACGGCGGCGGCCAGGCCGGACCCGGCCGGCGCCTCGTCCACCAGGGCCACCTGGCGCACCGGCTCGGCGTGGCTCATCAGGATGGGGATGACCCCGCCCAGCGCCCCGAACAGCGGGAAGGCCAGCAGCGACAGCCAGAAACCGACCGTCTTGGCGTAGGCCATGAACTCTCGGCGGGCGATCAGAAGGGTGCGGTTCATCGGGCGGCCTCCGCCTTGGGCGCATCGCGCGCCGCGTCTCTGGCGACGCTCTGGTCCTGGTCGGGGTGGTCGCCGGTCAGGGCGATGAAGGCGTCGTGCAGGGTCGGCTCCTTGATCTGGAACCGACGCACGTCCAGCCCGGTCAGGAAGGCCGACTTCAGAGCCTCCTGTCCGCCCGCCCCCTGCGCCAGACCGGCGCGGAGCGTGCGCGCGCCGTCGTAGTCGTTCAGCACCTCGACGCCGGACACGCCCGGCAAGGCCGCGACGGCCGCCGGGTCCAGCGCGCCTTCCAGTTCGAGGAAGCGCGGCGAGGTCGCCCTCGCCTCGTCCACCGTGCCCTCGAACGCCTTCTTACCGCGCGCCAGCAGCACGACCTTGTCGCACAGCCGCTCGGCGTGCTGCATGACGTGGGTGGAAAACAGGACGGTCGCGCCGTCGGCGGCCAGGGCGCGGATCATGGCCTCCAGTCCCTGCTGGTTCATCGGGTCGAGGCCGGAGAAGGGCTCGTCCAGGATCACGAACTCGGGCCGATGCACGACCGAGGCGATCAACTGGACCTTTTGAGCCATCCCCTTGGACAACTCCTTCATCTTCTTCTTCTGGGCGTCGCCGAGCCCCATCTGCTCCAGCATCTCGCGGGCGCGCCTGCGGCCCTCAGCGACGGGCAGGCCCTTCAGCCCGCCGAGGAAGGCGATGGCGTCCACGGGGGTCATCTTCTTGTAGAGGCCGCGCTCTTCCGGGAGGAAGCCGATCCGGTCGCGGACCTTGCGCCCGTCGTCAGCGCCGAGGATCTCGATCCGGCCGGACGTGGCCGGCTGAAGCCCCAGGATCATGCGCAGGGTCGAGGTCTTGCCCGCGCCGTTGGGGCCGAGGAAGCCGCAGATCGTGCCCTTCTCGACCTGGAAGCTCAGGTCGGAAACCGCCTGGAAGCCGCCGTATCTCTTGCTGATTCCGTCCAGCGTCAGCGCTGCCGCCATGCCGTTCCCCCTTTAACCGTCAGGAGAGAGCCTAGCGGCCCGCCGCCGTCTATGGAAAGGGCGTTTTACATTACGGATTAGTCATTATTGACGAAGCCTGATGACCGCAAGCCTCAGCTCGCGGGGGCGTCGACCTTCACGTCGAAGCTCTCACCCATGACCTTGGTCGGGTTCACCTGACCGCCGTTGCGGCGCATCTCGAAATGCAGGTGCGGGCCGGTGGAATAGCCGGTCGAGCCGACCAGGCCGATGCGCTCGCCCGTGGCGACCGACTGGCCCGTGTGCACGTCGATCCGGCTCAGGTGGCCATAGACGCTGCTCATCCCGTTCGGGTGCTTCACCTCGATGAAATTGCCGTAGCCGCCGGCCTGGAAGCCGGCGCGGACCACCCGTCCCTCCGCCGTCGAATAGACGCTGGTGCCCTTGGGCGCGGCGATGTCCACACCCTTGTGGGCGCGCGCCTTGGCTTCGATCGCCAGCTTGCGCAGGCCGAAAACCGAGTTGACGCGATAGCCCTTCACCGGAGCCTCGAAGGCGACCTTGCGCATCACCGGCCCGGCCGGCTGGGCCACGGCCTTGACCGGCGGCGCGGCGGGAACGGACAGGTCTTCGAGCTTGTCCGGGGCGGGGTTGGCGCCGTTCAACGGCGCGGCGGCCATGGCGAGAACGGCGGCGCCGGCCAGCATGGTGGCCTGGCCGACATGAAGGGCGAACGGCCTGATGGCCGAGGGTACCAAACGCATACTAAAACTACAGCTCCTGGCGCTCATCGAGCGGGAGGGGCCGACATGTTCACGCGAAATAGGCAGCGCGGGTGGCGAAAAACTCAGTCGCCGACGGCCGGGGTTGACCGCCTTTTGCCATCACACCGGGACTCCAATGGGGCGCTGCGGGGGCGACACGAGGTCGCACCGATGGAACCGGAACGAAAGAAGCCGCGCGACAGTCGCCGCGCGGCCCCGGTCCCTGCCGTCGAACGGCCTACAGCGGCAGGGTCAATTGCACACCGCCCATATGGCTTGTGGCCCGATCGCCGAAGCGGCCCTGGTAGCCGATGCTGACCTTCAGCCGCTCCATCACCACGCCCTCGATGCCCGCCGAGGCCAGGAACTGACTGCCGAACGGCAGTTCAGCCTCGCGCGCCAGAATCTGCGCCGGATTGCCGGCGATGCCGATGCGCACGGCGTCGCTGTCGTCGCTCAGGCTGTCGCGATAGCCGCCCTCGGCGAAGAAGTGGAAGCGGTCGATCCCGCCCTCGGCGCGCAGGGCGATCTCGGCCGTCGTCGCCTGAACCGTGCGGTCCTGATAGGCGTACTGGGCCGCGACGCCCTGTTCGACAAAGCCGTCCACGTCGCTGTTGATCCAGGCCACGGCGGCGCGCGGTGACAGGGCGATTCCCCCCATGTCGAACCACATCCCGCCCTGCAGCCGCGCCCCCGTGCTGACGCCCCGGCTCGAGCCAGTGTGGACGATCGGCGCCAGCGAGGTCCGGCGCGAGATGTCGTGGAAATCGTCCTGGGCCACGCCCGCCGCCGCATTGACGAACAGGGTGCCCGCGCGCCAGCCGCCGTAGAGGTCGAGACCGAACGTATCCAGATCGACCTTCATCGCCCCGGCGTCCACGTCGGCGTTGCGATAGCTTCCCGCCAAGCCGAACCGCATCGTCTCCGTGCCCGACTCCAGCGCGATCCGCACGCCGTAGCCGGTCGAGGTCGCCGCGCTGATCGGGCCGCGCGCATCGGTCTTGGTCCGGTCGGCCAACGCCCCCACCGAGATCGAAGTCCCCGCCGTCCAGGCGTCGCGCCCCGACAGGCTGGCGGTCGAGCCGTCCATGGCGTCCTCGCGGTGCCGCCAGGCCGTCTCGCCCAGCACGGCGCTCTGCGCGCCGAGGTCGCCGTAGTAGAGGTAGTCGTTGGCCAGACGCGCGATCAACCTGTGACCCGCCGCCGTGGGGTGGACCCCGTCCCAGAACAGGTAGCTGTCGGGATTGGCGCAAACGCTGGTCCCGGTGAAACACATGTCCCTGGCGTTGGTCAGACCGAAACGATCAGGGCTCGCCGACAGGGTGTCGCTGATCTTGTAGAGATCCATCAGGATGATGTTGGTGTTGGGCTGGCCCGCCGCCGTGGCCATCAAGCCCGTCAGCAGCGCGCCGTTGAAGGTCGTGCCAGCGTAATCGGCCAGGGGCGCGGCGGCCGCCGAGGCCCCCTGATTGAACTGCGGCGTCGTGCCCAGTCGCGGCAGGTTGGTCACCAGTATCGTGCCCGCCCCGGCGGACGCCACGCTGTTGACGATGAAATTGATGTCGGCCGCCGCGCTCAGTGAGACCGGCGTGATACTGCCTGTCGGGTTGGCCGAGACGGCCGCCGACGGAATGGCCTGCAGGAGGTTGTTGGCGCCCCCCAGGATGCTGACCAGGTCGCCGCGGCCGAATTTGCCGCCCCCGCCCGTATAGGCCAGCAGTTGATTGCGCATCCCGGGCGGCGACGCCTGGCTGTCCGTCCGCGCGCCGCCGAAGGCGTAGTTGACGCTGCCGGTCACGGGCGCGCCGGCGGTGTAGCGTCCGGCGTTGAAGCCCAACAGCTCCGTGAACACCGGTCCGTTGGAGAAACGACCTTGATAGTAGGGCGCCGGCGGCTGCCCCGACAGGGCGAACAGATTGCCGTTGTCCGACAGGCTGTCGCCGAACACGACCAGTCGATTGTAGCTCTGGGCGCCGGCGGCGCCTGCAGCCGAGGCAGCAGCCAGAGTCAGGGCGGCCAGAGCCGCTCCACGGAGAAGACGAGACATCGATTCCCTCCCTCGACCGTCAGTGCGCGGTCGCTATTCGGCAGTCTGCGCCGCTTTTCAGCCGGCGCAAGATGCCGCTAGGGAAACTGAACGATGTTCAGTGAAGCATGCGAAACCGAAGTGTGCCCGGCAGGTCACGCAGAATCTTCAGCACCTCGGGATCATAGTCCCGGTCCACGTCGGTGATGACATAGCCGGTCCGCTCGTCCGTCTTCAGATGCTGACCCAGGATGTTGAGGCCCGCCGCCGACAGAGCGCGGTTCAATTCGGCCAGAACGCCCGGCTGGTTCTTGTGGATGTGCAGCAGGCGGTGGGCGCGCGACACCTCGGCCAACTGCACGTTCGGCAGGTTGACGCAGAAGGTCGTATCGCCCCGGTTCAGATAACCCAGCAGCCGCTCGGCCGCGAACTCGGCGATGGCTTCCTGCGCCTCCTCGGTCGAGCCGCCGATGTGGGGGGTCAGGATGACGTTCTTCAGGCCGCGCAGGGGGCTGTCGAAGGGATCGGCGTTGGTGCGCGGTTCCTCGGGGAAGACATCGACCGCCGCCCCCGCGATGCGGCCCGACTTCAGCGCCTCGGCCAGGGCGTCGACGTCGACGACGTGTCCACGCGACAGGTTCAGGAACAGGGCGCCGGGTTTCATTTTGGCGAACTGGGCCGCCCCGATGACGTCGGCGTTGTCCTTGCGCCCGTCGACGTGCAGGCTGACCACGTCGGCCTCGGCCAGCAGGGCGTCCAGCGAGCGCATCCGCCGGGCGTTGCCCAAGGCTAGACGTTCGGACAGGTCGTGGAAGATGACCCTCATCCCCAGGCCCTCGGCCAGAACCGACAGCTGCGAGCCGATGGCGCCATAGCCGACAATGCCCAGGGTCTTGCCGCGCAGCTCGCGCGATCCGGTGGCGGACTTGTTCCACTGGCCCCGGTGCATGGCCGCCGACTTGTCGGCCACGTCGCGCATCAGGACGATGGTCAGGCCGATGGCCAGTTCGACCACCGAGCGGGTGTTGGAATAGGGAGCGTTGAACACGGCCACGCCATGCGCCGCCGCGGCGTCCAGATCGATCTGGTTGGTGCCGATGCAGAAGGCGGCGATGGCCAGCAGCCGGTCGGCGTGTTCGAGCACGCGTGCGCTGACATTGGTCTTGGAGCGGATGCCCAGGACATGCACGCCCTTGATCGCTTCGATCAGGTCATTCTCGTCCAGCGCGCCCTTCATGGTCTCGACGGAATAGCCCGCCTCCTCCAGCCGTTCGACGGCGGCGGGATGGATGTTTTCCAGCAGCAGCATACGGATGCGGTTGCGCGGATAGGACCAGCGGCCCGACACGCCCTCGGCGAACAGGACCTCGTCTAGCGAGGCGGCGACCGCGTCGGCGACCGCGATGACCTTGGCCCGGCTGACGACTTCGGTGAAGGCGTAGAAGCGGTCGGCGGCGCCGGCCAGCTTGACCTCGGCGTCGGTCCAGCCGTCGCCGACCATGACCACGGGTCCGGTCAGGTTCAGCGCCTTGATGACCTCAGGCTTGCCGTTGTCGCGCGACAGGGGGTTGGCGTCGTCCACGCCCGTGACCCGGCCGTCGGCGTCATAGATCAGGTCGTTGCACAGCACATGATCGGCGGCGACGCCCAGCCGCGCGGCCAGCGGCGCGATCACCTCGCGGAAGCCGCCCGACAGGATATAGACCCGCTCGGCATGACGTTCGAAGAAGTCCACGTTGCGCCGCACCGAGGCGCTGGCCTCGTCGAGAATCCGATCGCTCAAGGTCTCGATATGGCTGCGAGTCAGCGACAGCAGGTCCAGACGGCGGCGCAGGGCCGTGCCGAAATCCACCTGTCCCGACATGGCCTGATCGGTCAGGGCCGCGATCTCGGCCTTCTTGGCCGCCGCATCGGGCGCATCGGAGAGGACGATGTCGGCGAGCGCTTCAAGCGTTTCGATACGCACCAGGGTGGAGTCGAAGTCGAAGATGAAGACGGGCGAAGTCATGCGTGGGACCTAGCCGAGCTTCGCACTTGCAGCAATGAAAAGGGGCGCAGAAGCGCCCCTTTCCGCACGAATATTCCAGCAAGGGTCAGAATTTGCCGAAGCCGCGCGATCCATCGCACTTGCGCCGGCTTTCCAGGGCGGCCGCGCCGATGGCGGCGGCGATGGTAGCCACCGCCAGCAAGGCGCCGCCCTCCTTCGCATGGTCGCGAGCGAAGTCGCCGGCGTCCTCGGCATAGCGCCGAGCCTGTTTGGCGTAGCGTTTCATCGGCTTGCGAGAGTTCTTGCGCGAGCGATGGCGCCAGTGTTCGGCCTGGGCCCGGGCGTCATGGCGGAAACGGCCGGCGCGCTCGCCAGCGTAGTCGCCCAGTTCGGCGGCGCGATGGCCCAGACCGTCCGCGCCGTGCCGCACGCCGCGCGCGATATCGTCAAACCGGTGGCGCAGGGCCTCGGCGTCGAACCAGCCGCGCGGATCGGCCCTTTGGCGCAGTCGCTCATAGCGGGTCGGGCCGCTGCGCTGATTCAGCAGCAGGGCGGCGATGCCCACGCCCGCCAGCACGGCGACCACGCCGGCGGTGATCCCGGGGTGTCTGCGGACCTCGTCCACGGCGTTGAACTGTCGAACCATGGGCAATCAAACCTCTTCTTGTCGAAACACTGTCGTCAGGACAGGAGCGAACCGGGCCGAAAGAGGTTCCGCCACAAACGGCCAAGCTGCAAGGCGGGCGACGCCTGTTCCCCGCCGCCTCTTACCAAGAGGGGGCCGCCTCCCTATGTTGCGCCGCTTCCGAACAGTTTCGCCTTTTCCAGGATCTTCGCCGTGACCGATCACGCGCCCGCCGCACAGCCGACCCCCGTCTCGACCGACGACTTCGCCGCCGCCTTCCAGATCGAAGGCTGGCCCGTGCGCGGCCGCCTGGTGCGGCTGGGCGAGGCGGTGAACAAGATTCTGTCGGCCCACGCCTATCCCGAGCCCGTCGCCGCCCTGCTGGGCGAGGCCTGCGTCCTGGCCGCCATCGTCGGCTCGGCGCTGAAGTTCGAAGGCCGCCTGATCGTCCAGGCCCAGGGCGACGGCCCGGTGCGCTATGTCGTGGCCGATTACGGCACCGACGGCGCCCTGCGGGGCTTCTGCCGCTTCGATCCCGAAGAGGTGGCCCAGGCGTCGGAAGGCTTCGTCCGTCCCGGCGCGCAGACCCTGTTGGGCCAGGGCGTCTTCATCATGACCATCGACCGGGGCGAGGATTTCGAACGCACCCAGGGCATCACCCCGATCGAGGGTGAAAGCCTGTCGTTGTGCGCCGAGCATTATTTCACCCAGTCCGAACAGGTGCCGACCAAGGTGCGCCTGGCCGTGGGCGAGGTGACGACCGAGGCCGGCACGTCGTGGCGCGCCGGCGGGGCCATGATCCAGGTCATCGCCGGCGACGAGGCGCGCGGTTCGACCGAGGAGGTGTGGGAGCGCACCCGCGCCCTGTTCAACACCCTGGGCGACGATGAACTGATCGACCCGACCATCAGCGGCGAGACCCTGCTGTATCGTCTGTTCCACGAGGACGGCGTGCGGCTGGAAGGCGCGCAAGCCCTGGCCGCCGTCTGCCGTTGCTCCAAGGAGCGGCTCGTCACGGTGATGCAGTCCTTCCCGCCGGAAGACCGCGCCGACATGGTCGAGGACGACGGCATGATCCACGCGACGTGCGAGTACTGCTCAACCGTCTACAAGATCGACCCGCAAGAGATCGCGGGCTGACAAAAACCCTTCTCCCCTCGAGGGAGAAGGTGTCGTGCGAAGCATGACGGATGAGGGGGCGGGCGGATCAGGCCGGACGGTCGGCCAACGTCGAGCACGCTGAAACCTCCCCCTCATCCGAGCGCCTCCGGCGCCCACCTTCTCCCGCAAGGGGAGAAGGAAAACTTGAAGGGGCGCTAACGCCTACCGGCTGCTTGAGCGCTAGCTGTTCAGGTCCAGCGAATAGCCGGCCGAGCGCACGGTGCGGATCGGGTTGACCGTGCCCTCGACGTTCAGGGCCTTGCGCAGGCGGCCGACGTGGACGTCCACGGTGCGCGCCTCGACATAGACGTCCGAGCCCCAGACGGCGTCCAGCAGTTGTTCGCGGCTGAAGACCCGGCCCGGGTGCTTCATCAGGTGATCCAGCAGGCGGAACTCGGTCGGGCCGAGGTGGACCTCCTTGCCCGCGCGGCGGACGCGGTGGGCGACGCGGTCGATGACGATGTCGGCGTGGTTGATGCGGTCGTCGGCCAGGCCCGGACGGATGCGGCGCAGGACGGCGCGGATGCGCGCGGTCAGCTCAGTCATCGAGAAGGGCTTGGTCATATAGTCGTCGGCGCCGGTGTCGAGGCCGCGCACGCGGTCCGATTCCTCGCCGCGCGCCGTCAGCATGATGATCGGCAGGTTGCGGGTCTCGGCCCGGCCGCGCAGACGACGGCAGACCTCGATGCCCGACAGCTTGGGCAGCATCCAGTCCAGCAGCACCAGGTCAGGCAGGCGCTCGTCGACCTGAAGCAGCCCCTCCTCCCCGTCCGCCGCCACGGTGACGTCATAGCCTTCCTTCTCCAGATTGTACTGGAGCAGGGTGGCCAGGGCGTCCTCGTCTTCCATCACCAGAATATAGGGTTGCACGTCAGGCTCTCCGGTCGGTCGAAGTCGTCAGCGATAGGGGTCAGTCGGCCGTCGGAAGGGACGGCGGCGTCGAAATATGCGGCGTCGGCGATGGGTCCTCGCCGGGAGCGGGCACGGCCTTGGGCCGCTCGCCCAGCATTTCCTCACCGGTGATCTCATAGTGGACCGTCTCGGCGATATTGGTCGCGTGGTCGCCGATCCGCTCCAGGTTCTTGGCCATGAACAGCAGATGGGTGCAGGCCGTGATCGTGCGCGCATCGCCCATCATGTAGGTCAGCAGCTCGCGGAACAGGGCGTTGTAGTGCTCGTCCACCTCGTCATCGGTGCTCCACACCGACAGGGCGCGCTCCAGCTCCGAGGCCGTATAGGCGTCCAGAACGTCGCGCAGACGGGTCGAGACCAGACGGCCCATCCGCTCGATCGAACGGGTCAGCACCTGCATCGGCTCGCCTTCGGCCAGGATCAGCGCGCGCTTGGCGATGTTCTTGGCCAGATCGCCCGTACGCTCCAGATCGGTGGCCAGTTTCATGGCCCCCAGGGTGCGGCGCAGGTCGGAGGCCACCGGCTGACGCAGGGCGATCAGGCGGATCGACTTCTTCTCGATGTCGCGGTGCAGGGCGTCCAGGCGGGCGTCCCGCTCGATCACCGCCTTGGCCAGGGCCACGTCTCGGCGGGCGACGGATTCGATGGCGTCGGCCACCTGCGCCTCGGCCAGACCGCCCATGCGGACGACCTCGGCCGTCAGCTGGTTCAGTTCGTCGCCGTAAGCCTTGACCGTGTGCTGGTTCATGCTCGCGCCCTTAGCCGAAGCGGCCGGTGATGTAGTCGAGCGTGCGACGCTCGCGCGGATTGGTGAAGATCTCTTCGGTGTCGCCGGTCTCGACCAGCTTGCCCATGTGGAAGAAGGCCGTGCGTTGTGAGACGCGGGCCGCCTGGGCCATCGAGTGGGTGACGATGACGATGCAGTAGCGCTCGCGCAGTTCGTCGATCAGTTCCTCGATCTTGGCCGTGGCGATCGGGTCCAGCGCCGAGCAGGGCTCGTCCATCAGGATGACTTCGGGTTCGACGGCGATGGCGCGGGCGATGACCAGACGCTGCTGCTGGCCGCCCGACAGGCCGGTGCCCGGCGAGTGCAGGCGGTCGGCGACCTCCTCCCACAGACCGGCGCGCTTCAGCGCCTTCTGGACGATGTCGTCCAGTTCGCCCTTGGACGAGGCCAGGCCGTGGATCTTGGGCCCATAGGCGACGTTCTCATAGATCGTCTTGGGGAAGGGGTTCGGCTTCTGAAACACCATGCCGACCTGGGCGCGCAGCAGCACGGGGTCGATCTTGCGGTCGTTGATGTCGCCGCCGTCCATCTCAATGCGGCCAGTGACGCGGCAGCCCGGAATAGTGTCGTTCATGCGGTTCATGGTCCGCAGGAAGGTCGACTTGCCGCAACCCGACGGGCCGATCAGGGCCGTGACCGTCTTATCCGGGATGTCCAGCGAGACGTCGAACAGGGCCTGTTTGTCGCCATAGAAGACCGAGACGTCGCGCGCGGCGATCTTGATCGGCCCCATGGGCGCCGAGGCGTGGGCGCCGACGATCGGGGCGGTCGACAGGGTCGAGGGCTCAGAGGCGCCGGAACCGCTGGCCTGACCGTCGGGGGCGCGGAAAATGTTGAACTTCATAGGACTACCACCGGCGTTCGAACCGCCGACGCAGCAGGATCGCGGCGGCGTTCATGACGATCATGAAGGCGAGGAGCACAAGGATGGCGGCGGCGGTCCGCTCATGGAACGCCCGCTCCGAGGCGTTCTCCCAGATGTAGATCAGCGAAGGCAGGGCGCCGACCGGCTCGTCGATGGCGTGGGGCACGCCAGGAACGAAGCTGATCATGCCGATCAGCAGCAGCGGCGCCGTCTCGCCCAGCGCATGCGCCATGGCGATGATCGAACCGGTCATGACGCCGGGCATGGCCAGGGGCAGGACGTGACCGAACACCGTCTGGGTGCGGCTGGCCCCCATGGCCAGGGCGGCCTCGCGGATCGAGGGCGGCACGGCTTTCAGCGACGAGCGGGTGGCGATGATCACCGTCGGCAGGGCCATCAGCGCCAGCACCAGACCGCCGACCAGCGGACTGGCGCGCGGCAGGTGCAGGAAGTTGATGAACAGGGCCAGACCCAGCAGGCCGTAGACGATCGACGGCACGGCGGCGAGGTTGTTGATATTGACCTCGATGATCGCGGTCAGGCGATTGCGCGGCGAATATTCCTCCAACCAGACGGCCGCCCCGACTCCGCACGGAATGGCGATCAGGGCCGTGACCAGCAGCATCAGAGCCGAACCGACCACGGCGCCCAGCACCCCGGCCAGTTCCGGCTGGGTCGAGTCGCCCTTGGTGAACAGGGCGGTGTTGAAGTGGGCGCGCACGGCGCCGGAGGCCTTCATCCGGTCCAGCCAGGCCATCTGCTCATTGCTGATGCGCCGCTGGTCCTCGGGCGTGGCCTTGGAGATTTCGCCCTTCAGATAGAGGTCGGCGTTGTCCGCCAGCGGCGCCGCGACCGGCACGGTCTGGCCCAGCAGGCTGGGCTGGCGCGCGATCATGCCCGCGGCCTGGAATTTCAGCTCGGACGAGAACAGGGCCTTCATCGCGGCGGCCTTGGAGCCCTGCGCGTCGTCCTGAATGCCGAGGCGGCGCAGTTGCTGTTCAGCGACGATCTGCTCGAAATTGGCGCCCTGCGGATAGGATCGGTCGATGCGCGCCGGGTCCATATAGACCGGCAGGGTCACGCTGTGGGCGTAGAAGGCCGTGCGGCCCTGCATGATGATGCTGCCCAGCAGGATCACCAGGAAGATCAGGGCGAAGCCGATGGCCGCGCGGCCATACCATTTGAACCGCGTCTCGCGCGCATAGCGCCCGCGCAGCCGGGCCTGCAGACGCTGGGTCCGGGCGCTGACGGCGGTCGCAGGGACGCCGATATCGACGGGGGCGTCAGTCATACTGTTCCCGATAGGCTTGCACGATGCGCATGGCGACGATGTTGAGCAGCAGGGTGACGACGAACAGGGTCAGGCCCAGGCCGAAGGCGGCCAGGGTCTTGGGGCTGTTGAACTCCTGGTCGCCGGTCAGCAGGGTGACGATCTGCACGGTGACCGTCGTCACCGTATCCAGAGGGTTCAGGGTCAGCTTGGCGGCCAGACCGGCGGCCATGGTCACGATCATGGTCTCGCCGATGGCGCGCGAGATGGCCAGCAGGAAGGCCCCGGCGATGCCCGGCAGGGCGGCGGGCAGCAGCACCCGCTTGACGGTCTCGGACTTGGTGGCGCCCATGGCGTAGGAACCGTCGCGCAGGGACTGCGGCACGGCGTTCATGATGTCGTCGGACAGGGAGCTGACGAAGGGGATCAGCATGATGCCCATGACCGCCCCGGCCACCAGGGCCATCTGGTTCTGCACCAGCATCAGATATTGGCCGATGCCGTCCAGCGGCCCGCCGACCAGCCCGCCGCCGATGGTGTTGAAGAAGACGCGGAAGGCCGGCCCCACGGTCAGGGCGGCGAAGAAGCCGTAAACCACGGTCGGAACCCCGGCCAGAACCTCGAGCAGCGGTTTGACCACGGCGCGGGTGCGACGACCGGCGTATTCCGACAGATAGATGGCCGAGAACAGGCCGATGGGGCCCGCCACCATCATGGCGATCATCATGATCAGGAAGGTGCCCGCGAACAGCGGCACGGCCCCGAAGGCGCCCGACGAGCCGATCTGATCGGCCCGGATCGCCATCTGCGGGCTCCACTTGGTCCCGAACAGGAATTCGGTGATCGGCACCGCGTTGAAGAAGCGAAGGCTGTCCCACACCAGCGAGAAGATGATGCCCAGGGTCGTCAGCACCGCCACCGCCGAACAGGCGAACAGGACGACGCTGATCCAGCCCTCGACCTTGTTGCGCGCGCGCAGGTCGGGCCGGATGCGGACGAAGACGAACAGGCCGCCCAGCACCGCCGCGATCAGGGCCGCGACGCCGCCGCCCCAGCTCAGGGCGCTGGAGATGCTGTGGGCGCGACGCCCCTCGGACGGCAGTTCCTCGGCATAGGGGGCGGGCCAGATCTGCTGGGCCTCAAGCCCGTCGCCGATGCGGCGAGCGTCCGAGAAGAAGGCTTCGCGACGGAAGGGCTCCAACTGGGTGACGCTGGCGGGCGCGCCAGCCGCCACCATCTGGCGCTCCAGCGGCGCGGAGAAGATCGAGGCGGCGATCAGCACGGCCAAAGCCGGCGCGCCGACCCAGATCAGGGCGTAGAGGCCGTGCTGCCCCGGGCGCGAATGCGCCCTGACGCCCAGACTGCGACGCGCCGCAAGGCCGCGCCCGCCCAGATAGGCCAGCCCGGAGAAGGCGATCAGCAGTAACAGGAAAATCCAGATCATCCGGGTCCGTGCACGCGTGAATCATTAACGTGCCGGGTCCGGCGCGTTTCGGCCGGGAAACTGCCCGCGATTGGCGTGCGGATTACGACGGCCGCGTGACAGTTCTGTTACGGCGCCCATCCTTCATGTCGCAGGACCGCCCACAGGTTCCGTCTCCCGCGCGGGCGCAAGGGGGAAGCAGGCGGCGAAAATCGCCCCCTGGCCCAGGGCGCTGTCCACCGCCAGGCCGCCGCGGTGACGGATGATGATGTGGCGCACGATGGCCAGACCCAGCCCCGTGCCCTGCCGCTCGCCGCTCTTCTGGCCTTCGACGCGATAGAACCGCTCTGTCAGGCGCGGCAGGTGCTCGCGCGCCATGCCCGGGCCATGATCGCGCACCGTCACCACGGCGTAACGCTGGCCCGCCTCGCGGTCCGGCGTCGCCAGAGACAGCCGCGTGCCTTCCGGCATCCTCGCCGCCATGGCCTCGTCCAGCGTGCGGTCGCGGTCGATAGACAGTTCGACCACGCCGCCGCTGCTGGAATATTTCAGGGCGTTGTCGATCAGGTTCTGGATCACCTGGACGATCTCGTCGCGATCCCCGGCGACAGTCGCGCCGCCCTTCCCCAGGTCCGCCTTGATGGTCACGCCGCGCTCGCGCGAGATGACGCTGACGGCGTCCACCACATCCGCCGCCGCACGCGACAGATCCACCCGTCCCAGCGGCGCGATATGCTCGTTCAGCTCGATCCGGCTCAACGACAGCAGGTCCGCCACCAGTCGCCCCATCCGGTCGGCCTGGATGGCCATGATGTCGAGGAAACGGTCGCGCGCCTTGGGGTCGTCCTTGGCGTGGCCCTTCAGCGTTTCGATAAAGCCCGACAGCGAGGCCAGCGGCGTCCGGAGTTCGTGGCTGGCGTTGGCCAGGAAGTCGACGCGCATCATCTCCATGCGCCTGGCATCGGTTTCGTCGCGCAGCCCGACCAGGGCCAGCGCCCCCGCCCCCCAGGCGTGGGCGTCGCGGGCCGGCAAAGGCCGGACGAAGGCGCGCCAGTGCCGCTCCTGGGCGCCGCCGCCGACATAGTCCACCGAACTGCTGATATCGCCGAACAGGGCCTCGTCCACCGCCTCCAGCACCTTGGGGTCGCGGATCACCGAGACCAGCAGGCCGCCGCCGGCGCCGTTCAGGCGAAACAGCTCGCGCGCGGCGGCGTTGGCCAAGGCGATTCGTCGCCCGGCGATGTCGTCAGCCTCGCCGCCGCTGACGATCAGGATGGGATCGCCCAGCGCCTCGAACACATCGCCCAGGAGCGCCGCGTCCGGAGCCAGATCAACCGGGCCGCTGACGTCGAAATTGGTGTCGCTGAAGACGGCCGGCCGCCGGCGGTTCACCAGCCAGGTCGACAGCGCCACGGCCGCCGCGCCCGCCGCCAGCCACCCCGCCAACTCCGGCTTCATCACGGCCAGAACGAACATCACCAGAATGGCCACGCCGCCGCTGGCGCCTGCGGTCCACAGACGGGACGAGGCGGTAGGGACGACCGGCGAAGGCGAGTGCTCGTAAGGCATGATGATCGGCGTTATCTCATTATTCAGCGGACAGGCGATATGTTCGATACGACTTGGCCGAGCGGGGCCGGCACGATCGGCAAACTCCGCGCATAGCGTATTTTCTTCACCGATTTGCGGCAGTTTGCATCAACGGCGCGGAGGGGCATCGGACGTGAATACGATCCTGAACTGTCTGGTTCAGCAGCACGACTGGCGGATCCTGCCTTTCGCCGGCCTAGTTTCGATCTTCAGCCTGTTGATCGCCCTCAGCCTGTTCGACCGCGCCCGCAGTTTGGCCCCACGTTCGCGCCGCCCCTATGTGATCGCCGTGCCCCTGATCGCGGGACTAGGCGTCTGGTCCACCCACTTCATCGCCATGCAGGCCTACGACGTCGGCGCGCCGGTCCGGTACGCCCTGACCGAGACCTTGGCGTCCCTGGCCATCATCCTTATCGCCTCCTTCACCGCCACGATTCTGGCGCTCGCGACCGAAGCGCGGCGCTGGCGGCTGCTGGCGGCGCTGACCTGCGGCGCCGGCGTGGCCGCCATGCATTTCGTCGGCATGGCCTCGCTGCGCATATCCGGCGCAACGCTGTCGTGGAACGCGCCCCTGGTCGCCCTCGCCGTCGGCGGCGGCATGGCCCTGATCTGCACGCCCTTCCTGGCCCTGCCCCCCGCCGGGATAAGGCGCGTCGTGATCACGCCCTTGATGGGAGCGCTGGGCGTCTGCTGGCTGCATGTGGTCGCCATGAGCGCCGTGGTTCTCACCCCCTCGCCCGGTGTTCTCCTGCCGGTCGCCGGAGCGCCGGCAACGACCATCACCCTGTGGGTCGGCGTCAGCGTCACGTTCCTGGCGATCACCGCCGCCTTCCTGACCGGCACGATCTGGTGGTCGCGACACAGCGCCCTGGGCCAGTTCCGCGAGGCCATCGAGGCCATGCCCGATGGCCTGGGTTTCTATGACGCCGACGACCGACTGGCGATCTGGAACCGCCGCTACGCCGAAGTGAACCCCGAGGTGGCCGCCGTTCTCAAGGTCGGCGTCACCTTCCACGAAATCCTCGTGGCCGGGGTCAAGGCCAGCCTCTATCCCTGCGCGAAAGATCGGGAACAGGCCTGGATCGCCGAACGCATGGCCAATCGCCGCCGACCGCAAGGCGCCATGGAGCAGCACATCGGCGACCGTTGGTTGCGGGTGCAGGATCGCCGCACCGCCGAGGGCGGCACGGTGACCATCTGCTCCGACATCACCGACCTGAAGCGCGACGCCCAGGCCCTGGCCGAAGCCCGCGACGCCGCAGACGCCGCCAACCGCGCCAAGAGCCAGTTCCTGGCAAATATGAGCCATGAGATCCGCACCCCGCTGAACGGCGTGATCGGCGTGGCCCAGGCCCTGGCCCGCACCGATCTGGACGAACAGCAGCGCGAGATGCTGGACCTGATCCATGCCTCCAGCCGGACCCTTCAGACCCTGCTCAGCGACATTCTCGATCTGGCGCGCGTCGAGTCGGGCCGCCTGGAGTTGCACGAGGAAGCGTTCGACCTGGCTCGCGCGGTGGACGAAGCCGCCCAGCTCTATGCCGCCGCCGCCCGCGACAAGGGGCTGCAGTTCTTCATCGAGGTCGCGCCCGAGGCGCGCCTGTGGATTCACGGCGACGCCGTCCGCCTGAAGCAGGTCCTGACCAATCTGGTGTCCAACGCCGTCAAGTTCACCGCCTCGGGCTTCGTCAGCCTGACGGTCGACGCCGGGCCGCAAGGCCTGCGCTTCGTGGTCCAAGACACGGGGATCGGCTTCGACGCCGAGACACGCGATCGGCTGTTCAGCCGCTTCGAACAGGCGGACGGCGACATCACTCGGCGCTTCGGCGGATCTGGACTGGGGCTGGCGATCTGCCGCGAACTGGCCGGCATGATGGGCGGCGGACTGGGCTGCGAAAGCGAGCCCGGCGGCGGCGCGGCCTTCATCCTGACCCTGCCGCTGCGTGTGGTCGAAACGCCCGCCGCGCCCGAGCCGACGACCGTTCATGCCAGCGAAACGGCGCCGGTCGGAACGGCGCGCCGTCTGCGCATCCTGGTCGCCGACGACCATCCCACCAACCGCCGCGTGGTCGAACTGATCCTGGATCAGGAGGCGGTCGATCTGGTCTCGGTCGAGGACGGGGCCCAGGCAGTGGAGGCCTGCCGCGCCTCCGCTTTCGATCTGGTGCTGATGGACATGCAGATGCCGGTCATGGACGGGTTGACGGCCACCCGCGAGATTCGCCTGCATGAAGCCGCCATGGGGTCGCCGCGCGTCCCCGTCGTCATGCTGACCGCCAACGCCCTGCCCGAACATGTGGCGGCGGGACTGGAGGCCGGCGCCGACCGCCATCTGGCCAAACCGTTCAGCGTCGAGGCCCTGCTGGCTACGGTGCAGGAACTGACGGCGAACGCGCCTCAGGCCGTCGAGCGGGCGGCCTGAGGATTTTCCGTCATTCGTAGCCGTGGGCAGCTTCGTTGATGACCTGCGACGGCATGGCCGAGAAGTCGACGCTCATCGCTCGGGCGGCCTTGGACTGGAAGGTCCTGATGACGTGCTCCAGCCGGCGGCGGACCTCGCGTTCGGCCTCGGTCGCGCCGTCCAGCGCCAGCGGCGCCAGACAGAAGTCGATGATGGCCTGGGGTCGGGTCAGCGGTTCCATGAGTGTCTCTCCTGATTGGATTTCGTTCTAGGCGGCGTGAAACTGGGCGGTCTCGGTGGAGTCTTTCAGGGCCGTGGTCGAGGACTGGCCGTTCGAGATCACCGTGGCGACCTGATCGAAATAGCCGGTGCCGACTTCGCGCTGGTGACGGGTGGCGGTGTAGCCGGCCGCCTCGTTCGAGAACTCGCGCTGCTGCAACTCGGAATAGGCCGCCATGCCGCGATCGCGGTAGCCGTCGGCCAGCTCGAACATGGCGTTGTTCAGGCTGTGGAAGCCGGCCAGGGTCACGAATTGGAACTTGTAGCCCATGGCGCCCAACTCGCGCTGGAACTTGGCGATCGCAGCGTCGTCCAGCTTGGCCTTCCAGTTGAAGGAGGGCGAGCAGTTGTAGGCCATCAGCTTGCCCGGATGCTCCTTCTGGATCGCCTCGGCGAACTTCTTGGCGTCGTCCAGATCCGGGTGCGAGGTTTCCCACCACAGCAGGTCAGCAATGTTGGCATAGGAAAGGCCACGCGCGATGCAGTGATCCAGACCCGTGCCTTCCTTCAGACGGAAGAAGCCCTCGGGCGTGCGGTCTGCGCGGTCGATGAAGGGCTGGTCGCGCTCGTCGATGTCCGATGTGATCAGTTGGGCGCTCTCGGCGTCGGTGCGGGCGACCGTGATGGTCGGCGTGCCCATGACGTCGGCGGCCAGACGGGCGGCGACCAGGTTGCGGATATGGGCCTGGGTCGGGATCAGAACCTTGCCGCCCAGATGGCCGCACTTCTTCTCCGACGCCAGTTGGTCCTCGAAGTGAACGCCGGCAGCGCCCGCCTCGATGAAGGCCTTCATGATCTCGAAGCTGTTCAGCGGGCCGCCGAAACCGGCCTCGGCGTCAGCGACGATGGGGGCGAACCAGTCGCGCTTGGCCCCCTCTCCCGGCTTGGCCTCGGCGTGCTCGATCTGGTCGGCGCGTTGCAGGGTGCGGTTGATGCGGCGGCACAGTTCCGGCGCGGCGTTGGCCGGGTACAGCGACTGGTCAGGATACATGGCCCCGGCGGTGTTGGCGTCGGCGGCGACCTGCCAGCCCGACAGATAGATGGCCTTCAGACCCGCCCGGACCATCTGCATCGCCTGATTGCCGGTGACGGCGCCCAAGGCGTTGATGAAGGGTTCGGTGTGCAGCAGTTCCCACAGGCGGTTGGCGCCGCGCTCCGCCAGGGTGTGCGTGACCGGCACCGAGCCGCGCAGGCGCAGAACGTCCTCCGGCGTATAGGGGCGGTCGATGCCGTCGAAACGGCCAGCGGGCGAAGGAACCAGATCGGCGAAGGTCGTCATTGTTCGTCTCGGCTTCGGTTGGGCGCGGTCACTGCCGCTGTCACCCGGACCAGAACACCCAGCCGTCACGAATGACACACCGATGACCTCAACATTGAAGTCAAACAGTCACATCATGACGCTTGCCAATCAGTCATATCATGACATCATCGCGTCATGAACGCCGCCGCTGATCGCAAACTCTTCCTCGGCGGCCGCCTGAAGCGGTTGAGGCGCGACCTCGGCCTGTCGCAGACGGCGATGGCGGGGGACCTAGGCGTCTCGCCCTCCTATCTGAACCATATCGAGCGCAATCAGCGGCCCGTCTCGGCCCAACTTCTGCTGCGTCTGGCCGAGACCTATGACGTGGACCTGAGGAACCTGGGCCAGTCCGGCGGCCCGGCGTCCGAGGCGGAACTGGCCGAGGCCTTCGCCGACCCCCTGTTTCAGGGACTGGCCGTGCCGCGCCACGAGATCGTGCAACTGGCCGAGGATCAGCCCGCCGCCGCCGACGCTATCCTGCGGCTCTATCGCGCCTTTTCCGATCGCCGCGTGCGCGACCGGGCCGAGGCCGAGGTCGCCGGCGCCGCCTCCCCCGCCGACAGCCCGTCGGAATGGGTGCGCGAGTATATCCAGGCCCGCCACAACCACGTCCCCGAACTGGATGCGCTGGGCGAGGCCCTGCACGAGGCCCTGAAGGCCGAGGCGTCGTCGCCGGACGAGGGGTTCGAGGCCCTGGCCCGCGTGCGGCTGTTCGCCCGTCACGGCCTGACCGTCCGCACCCTGCCCGCCGAGGTCATGGTGGAATGGACCCGTCGCTTTGACCCGCACCGGGGCAGGCTGCTGCTGTCCGACACGCTGGGCCCGTCGTCGCGCGCCTTCGCCGTCGCCTGCCAGCTAGCCCTGATGGAGCATGGGGCCGAGCTTCAGGCCCTGACCGAGGCGGCCAACGCGCCTGACGGCCCGACCCGCAACCTGCTGAAGACCTCGCTGACCAACAGCCTGGCCGCCGCCATCCTGATGCCCTACGCCGCCTTCCAGCGCACGGCGGAAGAGACCGGCTATGACCTGGCGCGACTGCAAGCCCGGTTCGGCGTCGGCTTCGAACAGGCTGCGCACCGGCTGACGACGCTGTCGCGGCCGACCGCGCGCGGCGTGCCCTTCTTCCTGATGCGGGTCGATCAGGCGGGCAATGTGTCCAAGCGCTACGCCTCGGGCGCCTTTCCCTTTTCGCGCTTCGGCGGGTCCTGCCCGCGCTGGCGGCTGCACTCCGCCTTCCGCACGCCGGGCCGGGTCGTCACCCAGATCATCGAGACGCCAGACGGCTCGCGCTGGTTCACCCTGGCCCGCACCGTGGACCGCCAGGGCCAGGACGCCTTCACCGAGGGTCAGGACCTGGCTATCGGCCTAGGCTGCGAGCTGAAGCACGCCCACCGCCTGATCTACGCCCGCGGCCTAGACCTGCAGAAGCCCGAGGTCACGCCGATCGGGCCGGCCTGCCGGCTCTGTGAGAGACACCCCTGCGCCGAACGCGCCGCCCCGCCGGTCGGACGCGCGCTGACGGTGGACGACTGGTCGAAGTCGGTCAGCCCGTATCCGTTTGCGTAAAAGACCTTCTCCCCTTGCGGGAGAAGGTGGCGGCCGAAGGCCGACGGATGAGGGGTTTTGCTGTCGGTTGAGAGACCCCTCATCCGACCTCGCTCCGCTCGGCCACCTTCTCCCGCAAGGGGAGAAGGGAGATTCTAGTGCGCCAGAAGCAGCGCCACCGGGGTTTCGGTCAGCAGGGTCTGGGTCACCCCGCCGAAGATCCACTGACGCATCCGCGCGTGGCCCCAGGCGCCGCTGACGATGGCGCCGGCCTTCATCTCGGTCGCGCAGTCCAGCAGGCGACGTCCGGCCGAGCGGTCGTCGTGGGCGCGGGCGTCGGCTTCGGCGGTCACGCCGTGGCGGACCAGCCAGGCGCAGACGTCGTCCGTCCTCAGGCGGGCGCCGTCCATGTCCCCGGGATCGCACAGCTCGACCACCCGCACGGATTGCGCCCGCTGCATCAGCGGCAGGGCGGCATGGGCCGCCAGACGGCTCTCGCGGCTGTCGGTCCAGGCCAGCAGGATCGATCCGTCCATGATGGGGCGCGCGGGCGTCGGCGGCACGATCAGAACTGGACGGCCCGCCCGCATGACCAGATCGGCTGGATGGGGCGCCCGCCAGCCGCTGACGTTGGCGGCGTCCCGCCCCACGATCAGGACGTCGGCGGAACGCGCGTGCTTGACCAGAAGGCCCGTCGGATCGCCCACGTCGGCGCGCCACTCGCAGGGCACGCCCGCGCGGGTCACGCCCTCGCGAAACCGCTGCTCGGCCCCCTTCAGGGCGCTCTCGGCCCGTTCGTGCTGGGCGGCCAGCACTTCGCCCAACAGGATGCCGGCGCCATAGGCATCGGCCATGGGCGTTTCCGGCGCACAGGCGGAAACGCCGATCAGATGGGCGTCATGGATCAGGGCGAGGTCGCACGCCTGGGCGATGCGAGCCGCGTTGTCGGGTTCGTCATCGACATAGACGATCAGGCTGGACCAGGTCATGGCGACCTCCTCTTGCTCCACAGCCATAGAACACCCGGCGCAAGCTTTGGCCCTTGATCCCGATCAAATAACAGCGATCACGATCCGGACAGAACGACCTTGCCGTTCTCCAAACGGTGCGGGACGCCGGTCTTGCGGAACAACCCCGCGATCTCGGCCGCAGGATCGGCCGCGCCCTGATCCAGCATCCGGTCGATGGTCTGCGCCAGCCACGGATCGCCCGACACGCGAGTCAGCGCCTCCAGCCACTCGGCGCGAGTCAGCACCTTGTCCTCGCGGTTGGCCGCCAGGAGCCGGCGCAGGAAGTCGAACCAATCGCCGCCGTCGCGCCGCTTCTGCGCGCCCTCGGCCGCCATGGCGAAGACGGCTCCACAAGCGTAGTAGGCGCGGTGCTCGCCCCGCGCGCCAGCCTCGGCCACCGGCTTGCCGCGCGCCAGGTCGATGCAGTCGTCCACCTCGCTCTGCAATTCGGAGCGGGCGTTATAGGTAGGGTCCAGCGCCTTCAGCGCCCGCACGGCCATCAGGTCGGCCCCGCCCTCGGTGATCCAGGCGTCGCGCGCGAACTGATAGCGGACCGCCTGGCCGAGCCAGAAATGCGCGCTCTCATGGCCGATGAACCAGCGCGACCGTTCCAGCATCTCCGCATTGGGCCGCAGCACGCCGACGCCCTCGAACTTCATGACGATCAGGCCGGGCAGGACGCTGCCGCCCATGCTGGACAGGCGTTCGGTCGGGCCGTTCCAGCTGACCATGACGGTCGAGGTCTCGCTGCCGACGCCGGGAGACCCCAGCCGACGCAGATAGTAGTCGCCGACATGGGGCGCGAAGCTGCGGATCTCCTCGCCGATCCAAGACGGCAGGTTGGGGTCGATGACCGTGGTCAGCCCCTCGCCCGGCGTCACCCGCGCCCGCCCCAGCAGGACGTAGGAGCGCTCGCCCGTCGTGGTCAGTTGGGCGCGCCGCTCGCCGTTGAACAGCACCGGCCCGGTCGTGTCGCGCCAGGCGACGGTGGAGGGGCCGCCCTCCAGATCCATTCCGTTCAGATCGGCCGGCATGGCCTCGGCCGCCTCGACCGACGGCAGGGCGAAGACGTCGAACTGGCGCGTCGGCAGGGCCACGGCGCCGTCCGAGAAGGTCAGCGTGCCGTACTCCGCCTCCAGATAGACAGACTTGGGCTTGAGCGAAAAGCGCACGTGACGCGGCACGGGGCCCCCGTCCAGGCTGCGGATCACGTCATAGTGGCCGCGCCGCTCCATGACGACGCCGGGCGTGTCGACGCTCCACTGGGTCGGACGCCAGGGCTGACGGACGTCCACGATCAACGCCGAATCCATGAAGGCCCAGACCGGCGCGTCGCGATTGAACACATAGTCCGCCGTCCAGCGGTCGCCGTCGCGCGCGACCTCGACCATGGGCGCAGCCCGAGCATCCCAGGTCCCCGGCGGCAAGGGCGCGGCGGCGCAGGCGCCCAGCAGGGCGACAGCCAGAACGGTCGAGGCGGCGAGGGCTTTCAGACGCAAGGGACACTCCGGTAATCATGAACGCCGCCCCATCCGCCGTCATCCTCGGCCTTGTGCCGAGGATCCATAAACGCGCCCGCGGGGGGTCCGAGGCGCAGCGATTGGACTAGCAGACCTCGAGTTTCTGGAAGGCCGAGGATGACGGATGGGGCCACCAGCGTCACCTTACGGATGGCTTAGGATTGCGCCCGCGCGAGGGCGCGCCCCGCCGCCGCCAGTTCGTCCGCCATCACCGATTTCAACCGCTGCGGCGACTCGATCGCCACCTGCTCGCCCCAGCTGAACAGGTGCCAGGCCAGTTCCCGCATCCCCGAGGCGCGGAAGCGCACCAGGACCGATCCGTCCGGCTGATCCTCCAGCGTCTGGGTCGGGTGCCAGCGCCAGCCGCGCGCCTCGGCCGCGCCCTCGGGCGTGATCCGCAGCACCACCTCCTCGATCTCGTCCTGATAGATGCCGAACGACTGGCTGGCGAAGGCGGCCAGATCGAAGTCACCGGGAGGCGTCGCCATCCCGTCGCCCGCCTCGACCGAGGTCATGCGATCAAGGCGAAATGTTTGAATGCGCCCGCTCTCGCGGTCCGCCGCCACCAGATAGTTGGCGCGGCCGAACATGACGCCGCAGGGGGCGACGCTGCGGCTGCGCGCCTCGGCCCCCGGTCGCGAATAGATGAAGCCGAGCGGCCGCCCCGCCAGCACCGCCCCGCGAATCTCGGCCAGCACCGCCTCGTCGGCCGAGGGACGCGGCCCGGCCTGGACGGCGATCGTCTCGGCCCGCACCAGGGCCTCCAGATCGGGGGCCAGCCGGTTCAGCGTGGTCGAGCGCATCGCCGCCTTCACCTTGCGCTCCAGCCCCTCCAGCGCCGCCGCCCGCCCGGCCTCGCCCGCGGCGCGCAGGCCCGCCGCCGCCTTGGTCAGCTCCAGCATCTCGGTCGCGGTCGGGGCCTGTTCAAAGGCCGACAGGCCGCCGCGAATGCGCCATCGCTTGGTCGGCGGGTCCGACACCTCCTCGACCTGAGGGAACAGCATCAGGACGGCGTCGCGCATCCGCTCGGCCGTGCGCCGCCCGACCCGCAGTTGCCCCGCCATCTCGTTCAGCGTCAGCCCCTCGGCGCTGGCCGCCATGCCGCGCGCCAGATCAATTACCATCGCCGCCTTGTCGTGCCGCACTGAAACGTCTCCACAAGCCTACGTCCGAAACTGGCGCAATGCTGTCGCATCCTCTCAACATCAGCAAGAGGCAATCGCTTCAGGAGATCCCGACATGGCCTTCGCCCGCACCCCCACCGTCCAGAAGCCCGCCCGCAAGGCGTTCGCCGAGCGCTACATGATTGTGCCGTGCGAGGCTGAAGGCGACCTGGCCGTCATCTGGGATCGCCAGGAAGAACAGGTCGTGGATGTCATCTCCGCCTCCGCCAGCAGCCGCTACTCCGACGAGGACGCCCTGTGGGACGAGTTCCACGCCGCGCCCGCCGCAGCGCACGCCGACTGGCGCATGGCGGCCTGAAGGAACCCCCAGCGGCTGACCGCGTTCGCCCAAGCGTGACCGTTTCGGTCCCGCCAGAACGGGGATTTTCCCATGACGTCGCCCCACTCCGCCGCGCCTTCGCTGGACAGCCTCGTGCGCTCGGCCCTGCACAAATCCTGGTGGCTGTTGCTGTTGCGCGGGATCGCCGCCGTGGTCTTCGGCGTGCTGACCTTCGCCTGGCCGCAGATCAGCCTGTTGAGCCTCATCATCGTTTACGGCGCCTATGCCCTGGTCGACGGGGTGCTGGCCATCGTCGCCGCCATCCGGGGCGGCGGACTGCGCCCGCGCTGGTGGCTGGCCTTGTCGGGGCTCGCCGGGGTGGCGGCGGGCGTCCTGGCCTTCGTCTGGCCGGGGCTGACGGCTTTGGTGCTGATCTATCTGATCGGCTTCTGGTCGATCATGCGCGGCGTGCTTGAGATCGTCGGCGCCGTCCACCTGCGCAAGGAGATCGCCAACGAGTGGACGCTGGCGGCGGCGGGGATCCTGTCGATCCTGTTCGGCCTGATCCTGGTCTTCGCCCCTGGCCCCGGCGCCCTGGGCCTGCTGTGGCTGATCGCGGCCTGGGCCATCCTGTTCGGCGGCCTGATGATCTTCGTGGCCTTCCGCGTCAGGAAGCTGGCGAAGACTTGAAGGTCGCCTCGCGCGCCGTGACGCGGGCGCGGATCTCGCCGCGCATCCGTTCCAGTTCGCCGGCGTCGATCAGCCGGCCGCGCAGCACCACGTCGGCGATGCGCCGCGTCGCGCTGACGTCAGCCAGCGGGTCGGCGTCCAGCACCAGCAGGTCCGCCGACTTGCCCGCCGCCACGGCGCCGTAGCGCGCGCCCTGGTTCAGGAAGCGCGGGCCGTCGACGACCGAGCCCGCCAACGCCTCGCGCGGCGTCAGGCCCAGCTTCACGTACAGTTCCATCTCGTCGTGCAGCGAGAAGCCCGGATAGTTGAACGAGTTGAGGAAGCCCGCGTCCGTCCCGGCCAGGATGATCACGCCCGCGTCGCGCAGCATAGGCAGGGTGCGGGCGGTGACGTCCTTGACGAAGTGGCGGTCGGCCACCTGCTGCGGCGTGGCCTGGGCCGCGCGCTGGACGCGCCAGTCATAGGTGGCGCGGATGCCCGGCCCGACATAGGCCAGCCCGGCGTCGTGCGAGTGGTCGTCCAGATCAAGGTTGGCCAGGGTGGTCGAGCCGTAGAGGGTCGGCGACACGGCCGTGCCCAACTCCCTCAGACGGGCATAGACCCGCCGCGCCGTCGCCACGTCGAAGGTGTCGGCATAGCGCCGCATGGTCTGGGCGTAGGTGTACTTGCCCGCCAGATAGTCGGCGGCGATGGCCGCCTCGTCCCGCGAGCCCGCCTTCATGGCGTAGTCGAGGTGTTCGATCGACGACAGGCCCGCCTCGGCCGCGTCCAGCACGGTGATGCTGGCCGGGATGTGGGCCGAGGTCTTCATGCCCCGCTTCTTCGCCTCGCGCACGGCATAGAGGAAGAGCTCGGGCTTCAGGGTGTTATCGGTGATCTTGACGAAGTCGACGCGCAGGGCCTGAAGCCGGTCGAGGGCGGCGTCCACGTCGGCCTCGCTGCCGGTCTCGATTACGCCCTTCCAGACCGGGGCGATGCCCTCGATCTTGGGGCCGGAGGTGAAGATGCGCGGGCTGTCGGGCGTCGGCGGGGCGTCGCGCCAGTCCAGCACCTGTTGTGCCAGATCGCCCGCCGCGTCGCGCACCGCGACCACGCCGTTGACGACATAGAGGGGCATCAGCTCGGCGTTCTCGCCGATCAGGGTCTCGCCGCCGCCGAAGTGGACATGCATGTCCCACAGGCCCGGCAAGACGTAGCGGTCGCCGAGATCCTGCGTCCGCGTCGCGCGATAGCGGCGGGCCTCGCCTTCCGGCAGGACGGCGACGATGTCGCCGCCGCGCACGGCCACCAGTTGATCGGGCGTCGTCGTCCCCTTCTCGACATCGACCACCGTGGCCGAGGTCAGCAGCAGGTCGACCGTCTCGACCGGGGCTTCAACGGCGGTCAGCGGCGCCGTGGCGCAGGCGGACAAGAGTGCGGCGGCGGCGATCAGAAGGGTGCGCATGATCATCCGCTATACGCACGGCAGATTTCGCGGCAAGCCAATCAGGGATAGCGGCGGTCCGTCAGGCGATGCGCCGCACAACTTCAGACGGGTGCGGACTCGACGGCGTCCGCAGCCAGCCCCGGCGCGGTCGAACAACTGGCCAGGGTCCAGTCGCCGAGGCTGCGGACCCGACGCCACGCGCCTTGTTCTGCCGCCGCCTGCTGCCGGTCAGGCCCCACGACCACCGGACGCCGCCCCGCGTCGGTGACGATCTCCAGCTCCATCGCCGCGCCCATGTAGAAGGCCCAGATTTCGGTCGTCTCGACCAGACGCCACTCGCCCGCCTCGTCCGCCGTCAGCAGACGATAGTCAGTCGAGGCCTCCGACCCGCAGCCCGCCAGCCCCCGATCGCGCGCCATGGTGCGGAAATGCCCGCCCTCGGCATGCGGCGTCAGCGACAGGTTGGCGATGATCTCGTCCGCGCTGAAATCCACTTCACCCTCCCCCGCCATGACCGTCCGATACAGGTATCCGAGCCTTGATGGCGCTGTTCGCCAGCGGCGCCAATGCCCCGCCTCAACAGCCGCACTTTAGCCGCAAAACACCGATCTTTTTAATCAACGACGTTCACGTCGCAGGAGGGGAAACATGTTGATTGCGCTTATGTCTCTGGCCATGGCGCAGGCGCAGCCTGCCGCCGCCACTGACCCTTGCCCCCATGATCGGGCGGCGCTTCTGGCGCTGTCGCCGGCGGCCTTCGATCAGGATCTTGAGGGCGGCTGGCGAACCCTGGGTGAAAAGCCCGAATGCGCGGCTACCGCCGCCGACCTTCTGGCCGCCTACCGCAAGGCGCATTGGGGCGAACTGACGCCCGGCGAACTGCACATCAACTTCTGGCACGAAGGCCAGCTTCGCGCGGGCCTCGGCCAGACCGAGGCCGCGACGCGGCTGATGATGGCAGGGGTGGATCCGGAACCCCCCAACAGCGGTTTTTCGGACTACGCCCTAGGGACCATCGCCTTCCTTCATCAGGATCGGCCAGGTCTGCTCGCCGCCAGGGAACGACTGGCCGAGACGCCCAAGCCCGTCGATTTCGATCGCGCCGCCGAACGCTTCAAGGCCGCCTACGGCTTCACCCTGACATGGCCAATGAACCTCGATGTGCTCGACGGTCTGATCGCCTGCTTTGGTCGCCCCTATAACGAAGCCTACGGCGACTGTCGGCCCGAGGCGCCCGCGCCCTAGAGCGCCTTCACGATCCCTTCGACCATCTTCTTGGCGTCGGCGAACAGCATCATGGTGTTGTCGCGGAAGAAGAGTTCGTTCTCGACCCCGGCGTAACCGGCCGCCATGCCGCGCTTGATGAAGAGGACGGTGCCGGCCTTCTCCACGTCCAGCACCGGCATGCCGTAGATGGGCGATTGCGGGTCGGTCTTGGCGGCGGGGTTGGTCACGTCGTTGGCGCCGATGACGAAGGCCACGTCGGCGGAGGAGAACTCGGAGTTGATATCCTCCAGCTCGAACACCTCGTCATAGGGGACGTTGGCCTCGGCCAGCAGGACGTTCATGTGGCCCGGCATCCGGCCCGCGACGGGGTGGATGGCGTACTTAACCTCGACGCCCTCTTCCTTCAGCTTGTCGGCCATTTCGCGCAGAGCGTGCTGGGCCTGGGCCACGGCCATGCCGTAGCCCGGGACGATGATGACCTTGGACGCGTTCTTCAGGATGAAGGCGGCGTCCTCGGCCGAGCCCTGCTTGACGGGACGGGTTTCGACCGCGCCCGCGCCGCCGGCTGCTGCCGCATCGCCGCCGCCGAAGCCGCCCAGGATGACGCTGATGAAGCTGCGATTCATGCCCTTGCACATGATGTAGCTGAGGATGGCGCCGGACGAGCCGACCAGGGCGCCGGTGATGATCAGGGCGATGTTTTCCAGCGTGAAGCCCAGGGCCGCAGCGGCCCAGCCGGAATAGGAGTTCAGCATCGACACCACGACGGGCATGTCGGCCCCGCCGATGGGGATGATCAGGGTCGCGCCGAGGATCAGCGCGATGGCGAAGACGCCCCAGAAGGCCCATATGGCCGTGCCGCCGGTGACGATCAGCACGCCGATCAGGAAGACCAGGGCCAGGGCCAGGCCGATGTTGATCAGGTGCCGCGCCGGCAGCAGGATCGGCGATCCGCTCATGTTCCCGTTCAGCTTGGCGAAGGCGATGACCGAGCCGGTGAAGGTGACGGCGCCGATGGCCACGCCCAGCGACAGCTCGACGATCGACAGGGTCTTGATGCCGCCGGTCGCGGTCATGATGCCGAAGGCGTCGGGCGCATAGACGGCCCCGACCGCCACCAGACAGGCAGCCAGACCGACCAGCGAGTGGAAGGCCGCGACCAGCTGCGGCATGGCCGTCATCGGCACCCGCCTGGCGATCAGCGCCCCCGCGCCGCCGCCGACCACGACGCCGCCGCCGATCAAGGCGAGGGTGAGCCTATCCAGCGCGCCAGAGGTCGCCAGCGTCAGCAGGGTCACGCCGACGGCCAGCCCCATGCCGATCATGCCCAGGGTATTGCCGCGTCGGCTGGTCTCGGGGCTGGACAGGCCCCTGAGGGAGAGGATGAACAGGACCCCCGCGGCCAGATAGGCCAACGCGGCTATGGATGCGTTCATCAGATCCCCTCCCCCGGGGTTATTTCAGCGTGGTCAGAAAACGTTGATGACAGCCGGCTTGGCCGGATCGCGCGTGCCGGCGGCGGTGGCCTGACCGTTCTTGACGAGGGCGACGCCGACGGAGCCTTCGCCGCCCGTCTTGGTCAGGCGGCAGCTGCCGTTATCGCCCGGCAGGCGACCGGCCATGGGGCCCGTGCCCGTGTGATTGATGCGGTTCATATGGATGCCGCGCACGGTCACCGGCGCAAACTGGCACTGCAGCGCCCAGGTGGCGCCCTGCGGCGCGGCGACGGACCAGTGCAGGCCGCCGTAAGGGTTCTGGCCGACTTCTTCCGTGTGCTGGGCCGAGGCGGCGCCGGACGCGGCGACGGCGGCGGTCAGGGCGGCGGCGAAAATCAGGGTGGTCTTCATCACATACTCTTAGCGTTTGGTCAGACTTTGGGTGCGGGTCAGCCGCCACAACGCGGCGGCGATGAACAGCGGCCCCAATATTAACATGGCCCAGTCGAAGACCGTCATCTCGCGGTCCTGGATGACGATCCGCGTCAATACGGCGGCGAAGACCAGCACCACGCCGCAGTCCTGGAACCGCAGCTTGCCGATGGGGTCTTTCACTCGCAGCCAGCTCCAGATCCACAGGGCCACGCCCAGGCCGGTGGCGGCCCAGGAGACGTAGTAGGCGAACAGGGCGGGCGAGAAGATCACGAGGCCTTGGGCCTTTCCTTCTTCTTGTACATGGCCAGCATCCGTCGCGTGACCATAAAACCGCCGAAGATGTTGACGCTGGCCAGCGTGACGGCGACCACGCCCGCGCCCTTGGCGATCCAGGCGTTCGGCCCGGCGGCCTCGGGGCTGAGCGCCGCCGCGGCGATCAGGCCGCCGACGACGATGACGCTGGAAATGGCGTTGGTCACGGCCATCAGCGGCGTATGCAGGGCGGGCGTCACGCTCCACACCACATAATAACCGACAAAGATCGCCAGCACGAAAATGGCCAGGCGGAAGACGGTGGGATCGACGTGTTCCATGTTCAGACCCTTTGCTCCAGTCGAGCATCAATGCTGATGAGGACTCTCAAGAAACCACCGTTGAGCACGCTCCCAAAAAAGATCGGAGCAATGTTTGTGAGCCCTCGGCCGAATGCCTGGCCGGAACTATCCTCGACGAAGCCGATCATCAGCGCAAAGACGCAGAAGATCGGGCCTCCGAAAATCGCGACCAGCGAGAAGGTCGAAAGCGCATTTCGTAAACGAGCCGGAATCATCCCTTCACGCCCTCATGCACCACGGCCCCGCCGTGCGTCACGACGGCGGCCTTGAGGATTTCGTCTTCCAGATCCAGCGTCACCGCGCCGTCTTTCAGCATCAACCCGACGAAGGCGGCCAGGTTGCGGGCGTAAAGCGCGCTGGCGTCGGCCGCGATCCGGCCCGGCAGGTTGGTGTAGCCGACGATGGAGACGCCGCCCGCCGTGGTCACGACCTCGCCCGCCTTGGCGCCGGCGACATTGCCGCCCGCCTCGACCGCCAGATCGATCAGAACCGAGCCGGGCTTCATCGACGCCACCTGTTCGGCGCTGACCAGAACCGGCGCCGCGCGGCCGGGGATCAGGGCCGTGGTGATGACGATGTCCTGCTTCTTAATGTGTTCGCCGGTCAGGACGGCCTGCTTGGCCTGATACTCGGGGCTCATCGGCTTGGCGTAGCCGCCCGCCGTCTGGGCGTTCTTGAACTCTTCGTCCTCGACCGCCAGGAATTTGGCGCCCAGGCTCTCGACCTGTTCCTTGGTGGCCGGGCGCACGTCGGTGGCGGTGACGACCGCGCCCAGACGCCGCGCCGTGGCGATGGCCTGCAAGCCCGCCACGCCGACGCCCATGACAAAGACCTTGGCCGGGGCGACCGTGCCCGCCGCCGTCATCATCATCGGGAAGCCGCGGCCAAAGGCGTAGGCCGCCTCGATCACCGCGCGATAGCCGGCCAGATTGGCCTGGGACGACAGCACGTCCATGACCTGGGCGCGGGTGATGCGCGGCACGAATTCCATGGCGAAGGCGGTGACGCCGGCGCCTTTCAGCGCCTCGACCGTGTCCTTTTCGCGATAGGCGTCCAGCATGGCCACGACGACGGCGCCGGGCTTCAGGGCGCTGGTCTCCTGCGCCGTCGGGCCGCGCACCTTCAGCACGATGTCGGCCCCCTCCAGCACCGCGCGGGTGTCGGGCCTCACCGTCGCGCCGGCCGCGACGTAGTCCGCGTCGGGAATGGACGAGCCCAGCCCCGTCCCGGTCTCGACCGCAACGGTCGCGCCCAGGGCGATCAGCTTCTTCACCGTCTCCGGCGTTACGGCGCAGCGCGCTTCGCCTTCACGGCGCTCGCGGGTCACGGCGATGGCGACAGCCAAGCGAATCCCTCCCTTGTCCCCCAGAGCCCGAACGTTAGGACGAAGCGGAAGCGGGCGTCAAAGCGCAAATGGACCCGCGAGCCTGACGATTTGTTGCGACGAGAGGGCGAATTACGCGCCCAAAACGCAACTTTCGACCCGCCCGTTTACAACTCAAGACACGAAAAAGCCCGTCGAACGCGAAGCTCGACGGGCTTTCATGATTCGATACGCCGCGAGCGCGGCGCGGGCCTCAGTGCGCGGGCTTGGAGCGCAGGGCAAAGAAGCCGGCCACGAACAGGGCCACGGCGCTGATGGCACCCGCGATGAAGCCGGCGCCCACCGCAAACCAGACCGTCAGGAACAGCAGGACGGCGGCCATGAGCAGCGAGCCCCACTTGGCCAGGAACTGGAACAGGTGCCAGGTCGAAACCTGTTCCGAGATTTCCATCGAGCCGTGCACATAGGCGTGTTCGGCGTTGTCTGCGTGCTGGTCGGCCATTCAGGTCTTCCGAAAAAGAGTCGAGATTTCGACGGCCCTTATAGCGGTCGGGGCGCGCTGCTCAAGGCCCCGCCTCAATCAAGCACGGCCAGAACGTCGCGGGCGAAGGCGGCGACGTCGAAACCCTTGCCCGCCGGGTCCTCGCCGCGCCGCACGATGACGACGTTGCGGCTGGGCACGATCACCACATACTGCCCGCGATTGCCGAAAGCGGCGAACGTATCGGCGGGCACGCCGTCCGACCGGTTCATCACCCAGAAGGTCGCGCCATAGCCGAAGGCGCCGGTCGGCGGCTGCGGTCCCGAGGGCGTCGACACGAAGGCGCGCCAGCCCTCGGGCAGGATGCGCTCGCCCTCCCACACCCCGTCCTGAACATAGAACTGGCCGAAGCGGGCCAGATCGCGCGCCGTGGTCCAGACCTGGCTCGACAGGATGTAGTTCCCGCGCCAGTCGGTTTCGGCGAAGGTGTGCGTCATGCCCAGACGGTCGAACAGTTCAGCCGGCGGATGGGCGGCGAACGTCGGCGCGACGGCCAGGACCGCCAGCAGGGTGTCGTTGTTGGCGTAACGGTAGGTCGAGCCGACCGGCGCCAGCAGCGGCCAGCCCGGCGCCTGCTCGTCCACGGCGGTTCCGCCGAAATAGAGGGCGTCGGTGCGGTTGCCCGCCGTGTCGCTGGTCAGGCCCGAGGCCATCCGCATCAGGCTCTCCAGCGTGATGGCGCCGCGCGGGTCGCCCTGCCCCCGCCAGTTGGCGATGGCGGCCGGGGCCGTCACATCGACCTCGCCGCGCTGGACCGCCGCCCCGATCAGGGTCCCGGCCAGGCTCTTGGCCACCGACCAGGTGCGCTGCGGCGTGTTGGGGCCAAAGCCGTCGGCGTATGTCTCGGCCACGATCCGGCCGTCCTGCAGCACCACTACGGCGGTCGTATTGGCGCCCGCGCCGAAGCCCCCAGCAAAGGCGCGATCCACGGCGCCGTTCAACGCCGCCGCATCGCCCCGCGCCCGGCCGGTCGGCAAGGCCGGCGCCGAGGCCCGCCGGGTTTGCGGCGCCCGCGCGGGCGCGCTGCCGGCGACGTAGCCCATCGGCTGAATGACGCAGCCGCGTCCTGGCGTGTGGATGGCGACGCGCGCCGGCGCCGCTTCGTCCCAGGCCACGGAGACGACATCGCCCGACATCTGGGCCGTCATCCCGTCGACCAGAGGCTGAAGCTCGGGATAGATTCCCACCAGTTCGTTCGCCTCGACGCTGGCCGGGGTGCGGGTCGCGCCCGCTTCCTTCGCCGTATGCAGGGCGCTGCACATCGTCAGCGCCTTGTAGCCCGCCGCCAGGGCGCGATGGTTGGCGGTCGGCGGCGTCTGGGCCAGCGCCGTCGTCGGCAGGGTGAGAACGGCGGCGAGAGCGAGGGCGCGATACGCGTGTTTCATACCGCCACGCTTTACGTCGCGGCGCCCGCTGTCAACGGCGGAACCCCTTCCTTCTCCCCTTGCGGGAGAAGGTGGCAGGCGAAGCCTGACGGATGAGGGGTCGCGCTGCCTCAAACGTCGCCAATATCCACTGTCGAGAAACCCCTCATCCGGCCCTGACGGGCCACCTTCTCCCGCAAGGGGAGAAGGGATTTTCTCAGCCCAGCGCCTCGAACTGATCCACCAGCCGCTCCAGCCGCTTGGTGCCGATGGTCCAGAAGGCCGGGTCGCGCGGGTTGAGGCCGAAGGGTTTCAGCGCCTCGACATAGGTATGCGCCCCGCCGCCGGACAGCAGGTCGCGATAGAGGGGCGTGAACGCCGCCGGGTCCTTGGCGCGCGTCTCCATCAGTGCCGCGACCAACAGGTCGCCAAACGCATAGGCGTAGACATAGAAGGGCGAGTGGACGAAGTGGCTGACATAGGCCCACCAGGTCTCATAGCCGGGGTTCAGCGTCACCGCCGGGCCGAGGCTGGCGCCCAGTTCCTCCATCCAGATTTCGCCGATGCGCTCGACCGGGACCTCGCCCGCCGCGCGCTCGTCGTGGAAGCGGGTCTCGAAGCGGTGGAAGGCGATCTGGCGCACCACCGTGTTCAGCCCGTCCTCGATGCGGCCCGCCAGCAGCGCGCGCTGATCCTCGGGCGTCGCCTCGGCCAGCAGCCGATCAAACGTCAGCCCCTCGGCGAAGATGGAGGCCGTCTCGGCCAGGGTCAGCGGCGTGTCGGCCAGCAGGCTCCCTTGCGCCGCCGCCAGGGTCTGGTGCACCCCGTGGCCCAGCTCGTGGGCCAGGGTCAGCAGGTCGCGCCGCTCGCCCATCCAGTTCAGGAAGACGTAGGGGTGGCGATCCGCCGTCACCGGGTGGGCGTAGGCCCCCGACTGCTTGCCCGCCCGCGCCTTGGCGTCGATCCACGGCCGGTCGAAGAACCAGCCCGCGCGCTCGGCGAAGTCGCCGCCCAGGTCAGCGAAGCTGGCCAGCACCACCTCACGCGCCTGCGCCCAGTCATAGGTGCGCGGCGGCGTCGCCTCGATGGGGGCGTTGCGGTCCCAGTGATCCAGCGCCGTCTTGCCCATGGCCTTGGCCTTGAGCGCATAATAGCGGTGCGAGATGCGCGGATAGGCTTCGGCCACGGCCTCGGCCATGGCGTCCACGCTCTCGCCGTCCACCTCGTTGCCGAGGTGACGGCTGTCGGCGGGGCGTTTGAAGCCGCGCCACTTGTCCTCCAGCGCCTTGTCGGCGGCGACGGTGTTCATGACCATGGCCATGGTCTGGGCCTTGTCGGCGAAGGCTTTCGACAGGCCCTCGGCGGCTGACGCGCGTTTGGTGGCGTCGGCGTCGCTGAGGCGGTTCAGGGCTTCCGACAGGGTCAGGCTCTCGCCGTCCGCCTCGGCCCGCAGCGCCGCCAGGGTCTCGTCGAACAGGCGCGGCCACTGGGCCTGGATGGGGCCGCGCTCGGCGATGAAGGTCTCCAACTCGCTCGACAGTTCGTGCGGCTTCATGGCCCGCACCCGCCGCAGCCACGGCGACCAGCGCGCGGCGGCCGGATGGGCGGCCAGGGCGGCGGCGATCTCGCCCTCGTCCAGCTGGTTGATCTCCAGCGTCAGCCAGACGGTCGGCGTGGCGATGACCGTCATCTTCTCGCGGATATTGGCCTCGAACCCTTGCGCGCCCGCATCGTCGCGCGCCGTGGAGGCCGCCAGGAAGGCGTAGGCGCCGAGGCCGCCCATGACGTCCGCCGCCTGCTCGTACAGCTCAATGGTCTGATCCAGCGCCTGACCCAGCGCCGCCGCCTCGCCGCGCTGGCCGACCAACTGGCCCTGATAGGCGTTCATCCGGTCCACCAACGCCTTGGTCCGCTCGAGGTCGGCGGCGATGCGCGCATCCTCGCGCGAGGCGTAGAGGTCGGACAGGTCCCACAGCGGGGCGTCGGCCAAGTCGGGGGTCAGGTCGGGGGTCTGGATGGGCGCGTTCATGCCGCTGTTGTGGAGACGGCGGGCCCAGGACGCAACGTCCGAAAGACGCCAGACACGCTCGGCCCACCGCGCGATGACGCCCCATGACCTATTGCATCACCCCCCTGCCGCTCGCGCCCTTTCGGCCTCTCTTCGCCCTCGACGACGCAGCTTTGGAACAACAGGGCGCCCGACGCATGATCGCGGAGACGCCCAACAGCGCCCCATGCCGCGTCTCGCTGATCGACGCCGAACCGGGCGAGCGCCTGATCCTGCTCAACCACGGCCACCTGACGGCGTCCGCTTCGCCCTATCGCGCGACCGGGCCGATCTTCGTGCGCGAAGCCGCCGTGGAAGCGCCGCCCGTCGTGGACGCCCTGCCCGCCATTCTGGTCGGTCGCCTGCTGTCGCTGCGGGCCTATGATCGCGACTGGATGATGACGGATGCAGAGGTCGCGCAGGACGAGCCCGTCGAGGCCTGGCTGGCCGAACGCCTGGCCGACCCCGCGATCCGGACCGTTCACATCCACACCGCCCGGCGCGGCTGCTACATGGCCGCCGCCTGTCGCCGTTAACCCCTGACTCAGTTCTCCGAAACCCGATCTTCACCCCCTGTGGCCTAGGGTCAGCTCGAAACGAGCCGATCCCGAGCAACGAGGACGGCCGTTACGGTGATGTTTTAGGGTGTGTTTCACATGGCCAAGACCGTTCTGGTCGTCGACGATGATCCCACGCAGCGCCGCCTGATTCAGGCGGTGCTCGACCGCGAAGGCTATGCCGTCGTCCACGCCGAAAGCGGGGGCGAGGCGATCGACCGCCTGACCAAGGGCGGCGGGGCCGACGTGGTTCTGCTGGACCTCGTCATGCCCGGCCTGTCGGGGCTGGAGACGCTGGCGGAGATCCGCACGGCGGGCGTGGCCGTGCCGGTCATCGTCCTGACCGCCAACGGCGGCATCGAAACCGTGGTCAAGGCCATGCAGGCCGGGGCCCAGGACTTCTTCGTCAAGCCGGTCGGGCCTGAGCGCCTTCTGATCGGGGTGCGCAACGCCCTGCAGTTGACCCAGCTGTCGGCCGAGATCGGCCGCCTGAAGAAGCACGTCTCGGGCCGCACCTCGTTCGACGACATCGTCGGCGACAGCCCGCCGATGCGCATGGTCAAGGCTCTGGGCGTCCGCGCCGCCAAGTCCGGCATCCCGGTTCTGATCACTGGCGAAAGCGGCGTGGGTAAAGAGGTCATCGCCCGCGCCCTGCACGGCGCCTCGGACCGGGCCGGCAAGCCCTTCGTGGCCGTCAACTGCGGCGCCCTGCCCGCCAATCTGGTCGAGTCGATCCTGTTCGGCCACGAGAAGGGCAGCTTCACCGGCGCCACCGACAAACACCTCGGCAAGTTCATGGAGGCCAACGGCGGCACCCTGTTCCTGGACGAGATCGGCGAACTGCCGCTGGACATGCAGGTCAAGCTGCTGCGCGCTCTGCAAGAGGGCGAGATCGACCCGGTCGGCGCCAAGCGCGCGGTCAAGGTCGACGTCCGCATCGTCTCGGCCACCAATCGCGACCCGGCCCAGCAGGTCAAGGAAGGCGCCTTTCGCGAGGACCTGTTTTACCGCCTGAACGTCTTCCCGATCGAGGCCCCGGCCCTGCGCGAACGGCGCGAGGACATCCCGGCCCTGGTCGAGCACTTCATCGCCCGCTTCAACGTGGAAGAAGGCAAGCGCGTCGCTGGCTGCGCCGTCGAGACCATGGCCCTGCTGCAAGCCTTCGACTGGCCCGGCAACGTGCGCCAGCTGGAAAACTCGATCTATCGCGCCCTGGTGCTGGCCGATTCGCCGCTGTTGCAGCCGCACGACTTCCCGGCCATCTCGGGCGTCGCCATGCCCCTGACCTCGGGCGGCGTCATCTCGCATGACCGCGCCGAGACGCCCGCTGGCGACACGGGGGCCGAGGCCCTGCCCGACAGCCCTGTGCGCATCATCGACGCGCGCGGCCACCTGCGCACCCTGGAAGAGATCGAACGCGACCTGATCCAGCACGCCATCGAGGTCTATTCCGGCCACATGAGCGAGATCGCCCGTCGCCTCGGCATCGGCCGCTCGACCCTGTACCGAAAGGTCCGCGAACAGGGGCTGGAGGAGCAGCTGAAGGAAGCGGGCTGAGCCTTCAGACCCTCGGCCCGTAGCGATTCGGCCCCGGCGCGCCCCGCCCGGTCCCGCATCGCTTGACGCGACCGATCGGCGCCTCTATTGCCGCGACCGTCGAAAAGATTTTGAGGCCGGTGTGGTTATTCCGGCCCTCGCTCAGGCGAGATCTAGTCGCGCAGTTTTTGCGCGAACCCGCGGCGCCACCTGATCAGGAGGGCGCCCGGGGTATTCGATCCTCGTTCGCCGTCCGCAATTGCGAGAACGACGTGAACGAGAAGAAAGTCCTCCTGCTGGCCCAAGGCTTCATCACCATGATGATGGCCTTCTCCATGTCCGGCGTCATGAGCCTGATCGCGCTTGGCCCCACTCATCACTGGCTGATGGAATGGCCCAAGGCCTTCATCACGGCCTGGCCCATCGCCTTCTGTTTCACCCTGTTCGTGGGGCCGCTGGGCTTCAAGATGGCCTACAGGGTCATGGGCCTGCTGGCCGTCCGCTCGGCGCGCTAGACGCGATCTGACGCCGTAGCCGGCGACGGCTGCGGCGTCGTCAGTCTTTCAGTTGCGCCGACGCCAGATCTCAGGGCTTCAGGAAGGCGACCACGTCTGCGGCGAACCGAGCAGGATCTTCGACAAACATGAAGTGTCCACGGCCCTCATATTCCAGCACCTGTGCATTGGGCAGATCGGACGCCAGCGCCCGCTGCGGTCCCACGCCCGTCTGATAGTCGGCCCCACCCGCAACGATCATGACGGGCATTGTCAGGCTCTTGTGACCCTCAAAGCGATAATCCATCAGGCCCTGTCCGAACAGGACACGCCCTATTTCGCCGGTGTTGCGCAGGCCCTCCTGCCCATCCGTTTCATCCACCAGAGTCATGATGGCCGGGTCCGGGAACATGGCGGAATCGATGAAGGCGCGCCCGGCGCTAAAGGCATTGCAGCGGGCCTTCATCCCCTCAGGCTTTTGCTCCACAGCGCGCTGATAGGCCTCGGGATCGACCACAGCCAGCCGGTCGCACTGCCCCTCTATGACCCCCGGCAAATCCGGCGGCGCAGCCGTCAGTATCAGCCGCTCGGTATGACTGGGGTAACGGGCGGCGTATTCCAGCGCGATGATGGCGCCAAAGCTGTGCCCGACCACCACAATCTGTTCCACACCCCACAACTTGCGCAGCTGCTCCAGATCCTCAACCAGCAGATCCAGAGAGTAGGCCTCGTCCCACGGCCGTTCCGAGCGGCCGCTGCCCCGCTGGTCCAGATAGACCATGCGCAGATGCGGCTCGAGCTCGGGTCCGGCAAAACGGGCAAAGGTCTGACTGCCCTGTCCGGGCCCCCCGTGCAGGAAGACGACCGGCGCGCCCTCGGCCTGGCCCGCGACGCGATACCAGAGGCGCACCCCGTTCACGACCTGCTGGTGCTCACCGGTCGCAAGCGTCCGGACGTCATGAGCTTGGGCGACAGGGCCCCCCATGACCAGGGTCTGGGCCATGACCAGGCCGCACACGATTCCTGCAAGCTTGCGCACAATGGCCTCTCTGCCGTCACTGTTGAAACGGCGCTTTAGAGGCAAGCTCGACGACTTGAAAACAGCGTTCTGCTTTTGTGACCAAGGTTTAATCCGACTCAGGATCCGCCAAATCGCGGGTCGGTGTTCGCGTCCAGCGACGCTTGGGCTCCTCGCCCTTGGCCTTGGCGGTGATTTCTTTCAGCTTGCGGCCTTGCATGGTCGACAAGGCTTGACCGGGCGCGCCCTTCTCGGGGTCGGCGAATGCGCGGCCGTGGGTCTGGATTCGCTCGCCCACCGAATCGAGGAATTCGCCCTCCCATTCCGACAGCGAAACGCCCGCCTTCTCTGCCGAGCGGCGGACGCGTTTCAGGGCGTTCAAGGCCGCCCGCTGGGCCGCTTCCTTCTGCTGCTCCCAGGGAGACAGCGAAGGCTTCTTTTTAGGGGCGCTACCGTCCTTCGGACTACTTGAGCGAGTCTTGTTGGCGCTATCGCCCTTCGGGCTGCTTGAGCGCAGCTTGGGAGCGCTACCGTCCTTCGGACTGCTTGAGCGCGAGAAGCCGCTGGACCGCAGCTTGCTCGCGTCGCCGCCCTTCAGGCTGCTGGAGCGTGAAGGGCCGTCGCAGGAGGGCTTGAAGGGGGTGCGCTTCAGGCCCGCCTCCCTCAGATCTCGCCGAGGGCCGACAGGTAGAGGTCCAGGATCGCTTCTTCTTCCTGACGCTTGGCCTTGTCCTGCTTGCGCAGGCGCAGGACCTTGCGCAGCACCTTGACGTCGTAGCCCTCGCCCTTGGCCTCGGCGAAGACCTCCTTCATGTCGACCATGACGGCCTGCTTGTCCTCTTCGAGGCGCTCCAGGCGTTCGATGATGGAACGCAGACGGCCTTGAGCCGTGGCGGTCAGGACGTCAGCAGCAGAGGCGTCGAAGGCGGGGGCGTCGTCGGCCATGGGAGAGACTCCAGAACTCAAGCAGGCCAAGGGCCGTCAGAGCAGAAAGGGAATCGCCCCAGCCGGCCGTGGCCAACAAGAGCGACTAAACACAAACGCCCTCAAGCAGGCCAAAGGCCGATTGGGCAACAAGAATGACCCGGACGCTAACCACGCCGCGCGGCGCGGCTCAACGCCGGACACGAAAAAGGCCGCGGACAATGTCCGCAGCCTTGTGGATATCGCAACCGCGACGCCCTTGCGGGCGCCGACGCGGTTCTTAGCCTTGCTTGGCTTTGAAGCGCGGGTCGGTCTTGTTGATCACATAGACCACGCCCTTGCGGCGAACGATCTTGCAGTCCCGGTGGCGGGTCTTGAGCGACTTGAGCGAGCTGCGGACCTTCATGGTCGGACGTCCCGAAAATTGGAGGCCCGTGAGGGCGTCAAAAAACAAATGCGCGAAACCCTGCGGACAGGACCTTGCGGCGGAGCGGTGCGTATAGAGAGGCCCTCGCCTTTCGTCAACATTCCGCACCGGGATTCCGCTGGAGCCTGTCCCCGGGTCGAACGGAGCGTCTCTGGACCTGGCCGTCCGGCACGTCGCGCCTCCGCCGCCGGGCCGTGTCCGAAGACAGATTCCCGCCTGTTAAAAGCACCGCCGTCGCAAAGGTTAGCGCCGCCTTAACCCTTATCACGGAAACCCCGACAGGCTTCGCGCGCTTGTGATTGGTAGTGGAATTCGGGGGCGTTAGCCTGTGGTCATGCGTATCGCTTATCGTCTTGTCCTGCTTGGTTCGGTCGCCGCCTGCGCGCCCATGATGCCGACGCCGCCACAGCCGCAGCCCGCGCCCCCGGCGGTCGTCGAGCCGGCCCCCGCCACGCCGCCCTCGACGCCGCCCTCGACGCCGCCCCCGGCCGCCATGGACCTGTCGGACGCCTATGATCAGGCGGGCTTCGAGGCGTGGAAGCAGGGCTTCCTCAGCCGCCACGGCGGCGCGCGGAAGTGGGAGTATTCGCGCGAGCTGCAGAACGTGACGCCCAACGCCAGCGTCATCCGCCTGGACCGCAACCAGCCCGAATTCTCGCGCCCCGCCGGCGACTACATCAAGAGCGCCACGGCGGCCTCGCGAATCGCCATGGCCCGCCAACGCGTCGACCGCGTGCCGTGGGAGGTGACCCAGCGATTCGGCGTGCCGACCGAGATTCTTCTGGGCGTCTGGGCTCAGGAAAGCGCCTTCGGTCAGGTTCAGGGCGATTTCGACGTGATCCGCTCGCTGGCGACCCTGGCCTATGAAGGCCGCCGCCGCGCCTGGGCCGAGGACCAGTTGAAGAACGCGCTCGACATCGTCGTCGACGGTCGTCGCGATCGTGCAGGCCTGAAGGGCAGCTGGGCCGGCGCCATGGGCCAGACCCAGTTCATGCCCGACAGCTATCTGAAGCTGGGCGTCGATCAGAACGGCGACGGCAAGGTCGACATCTGGGGCTCGGACGCCGACGCCCTGGCCTCGGCCGCCAACCTGCTGGCCCAGGCCGGATGGAAGCGCGGCCAGGGATGGGCCTATGAGGTCATCCTGCCCGCCGGCTTCGACTACAGCCAGGCCGAGGGGCCCAAGCACAACTGGGCCTATTGGGCGGGACGCGGCGTGCGTCTGGCCAACGGCGCGGCCCTGAACCCGGACGAAGCCGCCGAGGGCGCGACCATCCTGCTGCCGCAGGGCGCCAAGGGGCCGGTCTTCCTGGCCCTGCCCAACCACTACGTGATCCGGCGCTACAACAACTCGGTCAGCTATGCGCTCGCCATCGGCCTGATCGCCGACGGGGTGCAGGGCAAGCCTGCGCTGACCGCGACCTGGCCCAACGACGGCCCCCTGACCCGCGAACAGCGCGTCGGCGCCCAAACGGCCCTGACGAAGATGGGCTTCGACACGCAAGGGGTGGACGGCGTCATCGGCACCAACACCCGCACGGCCCTGCGCCGCTGGCAGCAGGCCAACGGGCGGGTCGCGGACGGCTATCTGACGGACATGCTGGCCGACGAGCTGATCCGAAAGGCGCGCTAAGCGGGCGGGCCGTCGCTGACGGCCCTGGCGATCCGGCTGACATGGCGAAGGTCGCCGCCGCAGCAGGCGCCCCAAATGTTGATCCACGGCAAGCGGTCGCGCAGCCTGCCGTGCAACTGGCCGAATTCATCGGGATCGCCCGCATCGAGATCGGGCGCTTCATCGAGTTCGACATGGCTGCGCCGTGAAGCGTTGGCGCGAACGCCCCGAATCCGGCGGGTCCAGTCGCGCCCGTCCAGAACGCTGGCGAAATGATCGGGATGGGCGCAGTTGATCATGAAATAGGCCGGGCCCTGATCGGTTTCGGCGTCCACCTCCGCGATCGCCTCGGCCAGGGGCTGACCGTCGGGCAGCGCGCCATCGGTTTCGACCGTGAAAGAAATCACCGCGGGCAGGCCCAAGGCCTTCGCCGCGCGCACCAACCCTACGGCTTCGCCCGCCTGGTTGAACGTCAGCCCGGTCACCATGTCGACCTCGGTCGCCGCCAGCCAGCCGAGTTGCTCTGCGAAGTAGCCCTCGGCGTCTTCGGCCGCGATGCGGCGCTCCGGTCGGTAGGCGTCGCCCTGAGGCCCGATCAAGGCGCCCAGGACGATGGGTCGGGCATTGTCCGCGCGATCACGCAGGGCGGCGGCGAAAGCTACCGCCGCCTCGTTCGCGGCCTGCAGTTCCTCGATCGAGGCCTGGAGATCAGGCGCCCAGCGCCGCTGCGCCTTCCACGTCACGGCGTCGAGGATGAACCCGGCGTCCACCTCCTGCGCCAGACGCAAAAAGCCGCTGAAATAGGCCTCCAGAGCCGCACGCCCCGCCGGGTCGGGCAGCAGCGTGTGGGCGGCGAACTCCCGGATCGGAATGTTGCGGTTGAAGATGAGGTCGGTTTCCAGACCGGCGTCGGTCAGGAACATGTCGCCGCCAAGCTGGGGCAGCGCATTTCTGAAACGAGACATAGGCTAATCTCCCGGTTCCGCCTGTGTTCAGACCCCATCCATATCAGATTTCACCGTTCCTGCAGATCCGAGAGAAGACTCAGCCCTTCACCCGCCACGTCGCGCCCTGCGGGCCATCCATGACGACCACGTTCAGCTCGTTCAGGCGGTCGCGGATGCGGTCGGCTTCGCCCCAGTCCTTTTCGGCGCGCGCCGTCTGACGTTCGGCCAGCAGGGCTTCGACCTCGACCTTCAGGCCTTCGTCCACGCCCGAGAACCATTCCGACGGATCGGCCAGCAGCACGCCGAGAATCGATCCCGCCGCGATCAGTTGCCCCTTGGCGGTCCCCACCGCCGCGATGTCGCCAGCGGTCATGCCGCGCTCGATCTCGCTGGACAGGCCGAACAGCACCGCCATGGCGCCGGGCGTGTTCAGATCGTCTTCGACGGCTTTCAGGAACTCCGCCGGGGGTTCGTCCGTCAAAGGTTCGACCGCCGTCGCCCGCAGCAGGGCGCCGTACAGGCGGTCGAGGTTCTTGCGGCTCTGCTCCAGCAGGGTCTGGTTCCAGTCCAGAGGCTGACGATAATGCGCGCTCAACAAGGCCCAGCGCACCACCTCGCCCGGCATGGCCTGCACCAGATTGTGCAGCAGCAGGACGTTGCCGATCGACTTGGACATCTTCTCGGCGTCCACGGTCAGGAAGCCGTTGTGCATCCAGTAGCGGGCGTACTCATCGTGCGCCTGATCGCCGTGGGCGTGACCGTGGGCGCAGACGCCCTGGGCGATCTCGTTCTCGTGGTGCGGGAAGACCAGGTCGATGCCGCCGCCGTGGATGTCGATAGGCAGGCCCAGAGTCTGTTCGATCATGGCCGAGCATTCGATGTGCCAGCCGGGACGCCCCTCGCCCCACGGCGACGGCCAGGACGGCTCGTCGGCCTTGGACGGCTTCCACAGGACGAAGTCGTGCGGGTTCTTCTTGTAGGGCGCGATCTCGACGCGGGCGCCGGCGATCATGTCGTCCAGATTGCGCCCCGACAGCGCGCCGTAGGCCGGGTAGCTGGACACGTCGAACAGCACGTGACCTTCGGCGGCATAGGCGCAGCCGGCGTCGACGATGGCCTGAATCTGGCTGACGATGGCGTCGATATAGTCGGTGACGTGCGGGGCGAGATCGGGCGGCGACACGTTCAACAGGCCCATGTCGGCCAGATACGCGGCCTCGTAGCGGGCCGTGACCTCGCCGATGGCGACGCCTTCCTTGGCGGCCTTGGCGTTGATCTTGTCGTCCACGTCGGTGACGTTGCGGGCGTAGATCACCTGATCCGCGCCATAGGTCCGGCGCAGCAGCCGCACCAGGACGTCGAACACCACCGGCGGGCGCGCATTGCCGATATGGGCGTAGTCATAAACCGTCGGCCCGCAGACATAGAGGGTCACCCGGCTCGGATCGCGCGGTTCGAACAGACGCTTTTCACGGCGCAGGGTGTCATGAATGTGCAACGGCATCAGGAGCAGTCTTTGCGAGTTTTCTTGCGGGACGGACAACCTGTCCCATATAGCGGCCTGATACACATCCTACGCCCATTGGTAAAAGGTAAGCCGCAGCGGGCCCTCCCCCGCCGCCGTTGGACAGATTCATGAGCAACACGCCCGCCAAGCCCGTTCTCGTCGCCAACGAGGAAGCCCTCAAGCGCCCCAGCCGCGAGCAGGCGCTTGAAGCCGTGCGCACCCTGATCGCCTGGGCGGGCGACAATCCCGAACGTCCCGGCCTGATCGATACGCCCAAGCGCGTTGTCGACGCCTATGGCGAATGGTTCGACGGCTATGACGCCGATGCCGGCAAGGAGCTGTCGCGCACCTTCGAGGACGTGACCGGCTATGACGACATGGTCATCCTGCGCGACATCGAGATCGAGAGCCACTGCGAGCACCACATGGCCCCCTTCCTGGGCAAGGCCTATGTCGCCTATCTGCCGGGCGAAAAGGTCGTGGGCATCTCCAAGCTGGCGCGCGTGGTCGAGATCTACGCCCGTCGCCTGCAGAACCAGGAGACGCTGACCAACGACATCATCGAAGCCATCGAATCGCACCTGCAGCCGCGGGGCGTCGCCGTCCTGCTGGACGCCGCCCACCAGTGCATGACCACGCGCGGCGTGCATCACCGCCACGTCACCACCATCACCACCCGCTTCACCGGCGCCTTCAAGGACGACCCGGCCCTGGCTGACCGCTTCCTCAGGCTGGCCAAGGGCTGAGAGCAAGGGGTTTGAACCGGTCGTCTCGCACCTGCGAAACGGCCGGTTATGCAATCTTATTGCCCGATGACGCGAATTCGTCACGCATGACGGCTTTACAAGCCCGGCGCGGGACGCCAAGAGACGAACCATACCTTTGAGTGCTGCTCGCCGAAGAATGCGAGCCGTGATGGAGACGATGGCGTATGGGCTCTAAACTTTCCGGTCCCGCGGGCCAAGGCGGCAAGACGATCGAACAGAACGCGGACATCAACGTCACGCCGTTCGTCGACATCATGCTGGTGCTGCTGATCATCTTCATGGTCGCCGCGCCGCTGGCCACCGTGTCGATCAAGCTGGACCTTCCGCCGGCGACCCCGCCCGCCGCGAACGAGAAGCCCAAGGAACCCGTGTACATCACGATCCAGGAAGCGGGCGGCATCTACATCGCCGAGAAGGAAACCTCGCTCGCCACCCTGCCGGCCGACGTCTGCGCGGCTCAGGATGTGGCCACCGACTGCCGCGAAGAACGCGTCTTCGTCCGCGCCCAGGCGGAAGTGAAATACAACCAGTTCATGGAAGTCATGAACAAGCTTCAGGAAAACGGCTTCTACAAGGTCGGCCTTCTGAACGAAGACATCAGCTAAGACCCTCTTCACCGAGGATCAGGAAAAGGGTCGCCCCGTCGGGCGGCCCTTTTTCTTTGCCCGAATTCGTCGCCGATCGTCATCTCGACGCTTGCTCCCGCCCGCCGTCCGGTCCTTGATGCAGGCTGTTCATTTCGGGGGAAATCGCCATGCATCGCCGCACCTTCCTGTCCACCCTGCCTGCAGGCGCCCTTCTGGCCGGAGCCGGTTCAGCCGCCGCGCAGACCGCCGTGGCTCCCAGGGCCGCCGCCCCCGCCCCCCGTCCGGCCGATCCCTATGCGGGCGTCGGCATCGGCGACCGAGTGACGGGACCCAAGTTCGTCGGCCGCTCGACCGTCTGGGGCGCCAATGGCGCAGCCGCCACGGCCCACCCCGCCGCCACCCTGATCGGTCTGGACACCCTGCGGCGCGGCGGCTCGGCCATCGACGCCGCCATCGCCATCAACGCCGCCCTGGGCTTCCTGGAACCCACCGCCAACGGCATCGGCGGCGACGCCTTCTGCCTGATGTGGGACCCGACCCAGAAGAAGGTCGTCGGCTTCAACGGCTCGGGAAACAGCCCGCGCGGCCTGTCTCTGGCCACCGCCCGTTCCAAGGCCGGCCCGGACGGCTACCTGCCCAAATACGGCGCCGTGACCATCAACGTGCCCGGCACGGTCGACGCCTGGTGGAGCGCGCACCAGCGCTACGGCAAGCTGCCGTGGAAGGACGTCCTGCTGCCCGTCGCAGAACTGTGCGAACAGGGCGTGCCCATGCCCCAGGTCATCGCCTGGTATCTGGAGCGAAACATGGTCGGCTTCGACCGCGCCGCCGCCCAGATCGAAGAGAATGACAACCGTCAGAAGGTCTATCGCCCTAACGGCCGAACCCCGCGCGTGGGCGAGGTCTTCGCCAACCCGGACCTGGGCCGCACCCTGCGCCTGATCGCCGAGGGCGGCCGCGACGCCTTCTACGACGGCGTGATCGCCGACCATATCGAACGCTATTTCAAGCGCATCGGCGGCTGGATGACCCGCGCCGACCTGGCCGCCCATCGCACCGAATGGGTCGAGCCGCTGATGACCACCTATCGCGGGGTCGAAGTCTATAGCCTGGGGCCGAACACCCAGGGCCTGTCGACCAACCAGATCCTCAACATCTGCGAGCAGTTCGACCTGAAGGGCATGGGCTTCCAGTCCGCCGCCTCCATCCACCACCAGGCCGAGGCCAAGCGGTTGGCCTTCGAGGACCGCGCCCGCTACTTCGCCGACGAACGCTTCAGCAAGGCCCCGACCGCCTGGCTGAACTCCAAGGCCTACGCCGCCGAGCGGGCGAAACTGATCAACCCCGACCGCGTCATGGACCGGGTCTTCCCCGGCGACGCCCCGACCCAGGGCGACACCACCTATTTCAGCGTGGCCGACAAGGACGGGATGATGGTCAGCTGGATCCAGTCCAACTATCGCGGCATGGGCTCCGGCCTGACCCCCGATGGCCCGGACGGGCGGACGCTGGGCTTCATGTTCCAGGACCGGGGCGAACTGTTCGCCCTGACCGACGGCCACCCCAATGTCTATGCGCCGGGCAAGCGCCCCTTCCACACCATCATCCCCGGCTTCGCCTGCAAGGACGGCGAGCCCTGGCTGGCCTATGGCGTCATGGGCGGCGGGATGCAGCCCCAGGGTCAGGCACAGATCATCATCAACATGGTCGACTACGGCCTGGACCCGCAGGAGGCCGGCGACAGCCCGCGCTGGCAGCACTACGGCTCGTCCGAGCCGACCGGCCAGCCCGCCGAGGGCGTCGGCAAGCTGCACCTGGAATCCGGCGTGCCGGCAGCGACCAAGCAGCGACTGACCGCGATGGGCTGGGACCTCGGCCCGCCCGACGGCGGCTTCGGCGGCTATCAGAACGTCATGAAGCAGATCAACGCACAGGGCCGCTGGACCTACGGCGCCGCCACCGAAATGCGCAAGGACGGCAACGCCCTGGCCTATTGATCCCGGAAAGGACCATCCGATGCTTGCGCTTTTGTCCGCCGCTCTTCTCGCCACGACGCCCTGTTCGGCTCCAACCGGCACGGACGCCTTGTGGCGCCCGGAAACCCGCTTCGTGGTTGTGGGAGAGATGCACGGCACGACGGAAACGCCGGCCGCCTTCGCCGAAATGGTCTGCGCCGCCGCCGCGCAGGGAGCCGTGACCGTCGCTCTGGAGTTGCCTCAGTCGATGCAGCCTCAGCTCGACGCCTTCCTGGCGGCGCCCGACGCCGATACCGCCGCCGCGACGCTAAACGGCACCATGTTCCTCGACCCGAAGATGGCCGACGGTCGATCCAGCACGGCCATGCTCACCATGCTGGAATCGGTTCGGGGCCTGAAGGCCGAGGGGCGCGACGTGGCCTTCCACGCCTTCCAGCCTAACCGATCCCGACCGCGCAGCCTGTCGCAGAGCTACTATGAACTCGACATGGCGGTTGGCCTTACTGACGCGCTTCATGCCCGCCCCGAGGCGCGGGTTCTGGTGCTCGTCGGAAACATCCACGCCCGCAAGACTCATCTCGAACGCTTCGACCTCATGCCGGCGACGGCCCTTCTTCCGGCCAAGGAAGTCGTCAGCCTGCTTGTCGTTCAACAGGGCGGAACAGCCTGGAACTGCGGACAGGACGCTTGCGGCGCCAATCCGATGGCGGCCAGCTACGACGCCACAGCGCGAGGCGTCATGCTCACCCCCTACGGCGAAGGCGCGTTCGACGGCGTCCTGGCGCTGGGCCCCGTGACAGCTTCGCCGCCTGTCGCCAAAGACTGACCGCTTGACCTGACGCCGCGTCAATCGCCTAGAGTTCGGCGCGCGGCGCGTCGGCCACAGGGACGCCTTCCGCAAGGGCATGGAGCCGCTGTGGACCGGATTTTCCACTGGCTGGAGAATGGCGAAGGCTGATCCAGCGCCTATATCGAGCGCTCCCAGACCGCGCCCGGAGCCTCCCCATGTCCTATTCGAACCAACCGACCGTCACCGCCTCGGGCGTGGAGATTCCGCTGCTCGGCTTCGGCACCTGGCAGTTGGAAGGCGAGGACACGCGGCGCATGGTGCGCGAGGCCCTGCGCATCGGCTATCGCCACATCGACACGGCCTGGATCTACAAGAACGAGAAGGCCGTGGGCGACGGCATCGCCGACGCCGTGGCCGAAGGGATCGTGGCGCGCGAGGACGTCTTCGTCACCACCAAGATCTGGGTCGAGCATTTCCAAGCCGACGCCCTGCTGCGTCAGGCCGAGGAATCGGCCGCCAGCCTGGGGCTGACGCCCGACCTGCTGCTGCTGCACTGGCCCAAGCCGACGCCGTCCTTCGAGGAAACCATCGGCGCCCTGAACGAGGCGCAGGAACAGGGCTTCACCCGCCACATCGGCCTGTCCAACTTCCCGTCGGCGTTGTTCCGTCAGGCGGCCGGCCTGTCCAAGGCGCCGCTGGTGACCAACCAGGTCGAGTATCACCCCTATCTGTCGCAGAAGACGCTGATCGAGACGGCGCGCGAACTGGGCTCGTCCATCACCGCCTGGTCGCCGCTGGCCCAGGGCAAGATCGCCGACGACCCGGTGATCGGCGAAATCGCCAGGGCCCACGGCAAGACCAACGGCCAGGTCACCCTGCGCTGGATCATCCAGCAGGGCGTGGCCGCCATTCCGCGCACCGCCAAGGAAACTCGCGCAGCCGAGAATTTCGACATCTTCGACTTCGAACTGTCGGCCGAAGAGATGGCGCTTATCCATGCCCTGGCCCGTCCCGACGGCCGCCTCGGCGACTGGCTGGACGCTGCCTTCCAATGGGATCAGGATGCCGTCTGACAGCAACGCCTGATCGGGGCGTCGGGAGGCGACGATGGGTTCGGTTCTGGGGTTTCCGGGCGTTGACCCGATCGACGCCGTCATCGGCGCCCGCATCCGGCGATGGCGCGATCAGCGAGGCGTCGCCTCGTCCGATCTCGCCGTCGCCCTGAACCTGACACCCGAGGGCCTGCGCCGTGTCGAGGCGGGTCGCGAACATCTGAACACCGCCCAGATCGACGCCGCGATCCGCGCCCTGCGCCTGCCGGTCTGGGCTCTGAGGTCGGACGTTCCGGCCTGCTGATGGCCGCCCGTCTCTATCGCGCCGTCTTCGCTTGCATAGGCTGGTTCGCCGTGGCTCTGCAGTATGGCGTGACCATAACGGGCAATCCTGATCAGGCCCCGGGCGTGCTGACGCTGCATTTCTTCAGCTATTTCACCATCCTGAGCAATATTCTGGTCGCCTTGGCCCTGACCGCGCCGGTCCTGGCGCCGAGCAGCCGGCTGGGGCGCTGGTCCGCCAGCGAGGGCGTGCGAGCGGCCTTGGCCATGTATATCGTCGTGGTCGGCCTGACCTATCACTTCCTGCTGGCCGCCACCGGGAAGCCTCAGGCCTGGTCGCTGGTCGCCAACGATCTGCTGCACTATGTCATGCCCGCCGGCTTCGCGCTGGACTGGCTGCTGTTCACCCCCAAGGGGCGGCTGCGCTGGATCGACCCGGTAAAATGGCTGGTCCCGGTGCTGGCCTATGGGGCCTGGACCTTGCTGCACGGCGCATTGAGCGGCTGGTGGCCCTACTGGTTCGTGAACGTGGACAAGCTGGGGCTGGGCAAGGCCATGGTCTATTTCGCGGGCCTGCTGGTCTTCTTCCTGATCGTCGGCCTGATCGTCGTGGCGATCGACCGCACCTTCGGACGGCGTGACAGACGGCCCGCGTCCGCTTAAGCGTCAGCACATGGCCTACAAGTCCCTGCGCGATTTCATCGCTGTCCTCGAAGCCGACGGCGAACTGGTTCGCGTCTCCGAACCCGTCTCCACCACGCTGGAGATGACCGAGATCCAGACCCGGCTGCTGCGGAACGGCGGCCCTGCGGTCCTGTTCGAGAAGCCGGTCATGCCGGACGGCTCGATCAGCCCCATTCCCTGCCTGGCCAACCTGTTCGGCACGGTGAAGCGCGTCGCCATGGGCGTGACGCTGGAAGGCAAGACCCGCACCACGGCGGGCGAGTTGCGCGAAGTCGGCGAACTGCTGGCCTTCCTGCGCAACCCGACGCCGCCCCGCGGCTTCGGCGACGCCATGGAGATGCTGCCCCTGGCCAAGACGGTCATGGCCATGCGGCCCAAGGTCGTGAAGAAGGCTCCGGTTCAAGAGGTGGTGCTAAAGGGCGACCAGATCGACCTGAACAGCCTGCCGATCCAGGGCTGCTGGCCCGGCGAGCCGGCGCCTCTGATCACCTGGGGTCTGGTCGTGACCAAGGGGCCGTCGGACGACCGCGAGGACGACTTCAACCTGGGCATCTATCGGATGCAGGTCCTGGGCAAGGACAAGGCCATCATGCGCTGGCTGGCCCATCGCGGCGGCGCCCAGCACTACGCCCGGCACAAGAAGGCGGGCAAGCGCGAACCCCTGCCCTGCGCCGTCGTGCTCGGCGCCGACCCCGGCACCATCCTGGCCGCCGTGACCCCGGTGCCGGAGACCCTGTCGGAGTATCAGTTCGCGGGCCTGATGCGCGGCTCCAAGGCCGAGTTGGTCGCCTGCAAGACCGTGCCGTTGATGGTGCCGGCCAACGCCGAGATCGTGCTGGAAGGCCACGTCCTGCTGGACGAGTTCGAAGACGAAGGCCCCTACGGCGACCACACCGGTTACTATAACTCGGTCGAGAAGTTCCCGGTCTTCCAGGTCAGCGCCATCACCATGCGCAAGGACCCCATCTATCTGACCACCTTCACCGGCCGTCCGCCGGACGAGCCGTCCGTGCTGGGCGAGGCGTTGAACGAGGTCTTTATCCCCCTGATCCGCCAGCAGTTCCCCGAGATCGTCGACTTCTGGCTGCCCCCCGAAGGGTGCAGCTATCGCATCGCCGTGGTGTCGATGAAGAAGGCCTACCCCGGCCACGCCAAGCGGGTGATGATGGGCTGCTGGAGCTATCTGCGGCAGTTCATGTACACCAAGTGGATCATCGTCGTGGACCACGACATCAACGCCCGCGACTGGAAGGACGTGATGTGGGCCATCTCGACCAAGATGGACCCGGCCCGCGACATCACCGTCATCGAGAACACCCCCATCGACTATCTGGACTTCGCCTCGCCCGAGAGCGGCCTGGGGTCCAAGATTGGTCTGGACGCCACCGACAAGTGGGAGCCGGAGACCAAGCGCGAGTGGGGCGAGGAAATCCGCATGGACGACGCCGTGATCGAGCGAGTCAACGACCTCTGGGACCGCCTCGGATTGCCGGGCGACGGAACCCCGATCTGGAAATAGGGTCCAAGAAGGCCAAATGTGTCTCAAATGAGATTTCAGATGACGAAGCCGTAATCTCGTCATAGCGTTTCGAAGTATCAATCGGAGTGCTCCATGAAGCCCGCCTTCATTCTGACCCTCGCCCTCGTTGTGGCGACGCCCGCCCTGTATAGCCCCACCTTCGCTGACGCTCAGGTTCGCGTGGGATCCGGGGGCATGGCCCGTCGCGCGCCTCCCCGCCCGCGTCCGCGCCTTTCGGAGGCGGAACAGGACCGTCTGGCCGCGGCCGAGGACGAAGTGCAGGATCTGGACGGCAAGATCGCCGACCTCGAAGCCGCCAATGAAACCGCCGGGGGCCTGACGGAGGCCCAGCGGGCCGAATGGCAAAGGCACACGGCCCGCCGACAAGAGGCCCAGACCACCATCGACCGTCTTCACGCCAAACGGAACGGCTGATCGGACTTGATCAGCGCGCCCGCGACGGCGGAAAACAGGCGCCATGCGCATCAGCCTGTTCCTCGCCGTCGTCGCGGCGCTCGCGTCGAGTCCCGCCATGTCAGAGTCCAGCCCTCCGGATTCCCCTGGCCCCAACGCCGCGCCGTAGGGCCAGGCCTTGTCGCCCGCGCCCGCCTGGAACGGAGCCTGCTGCGCGACACGTCGGATCCGTGGGTCACGGCTTTCGAGGCCGACCCAGCCTGCCCTTAGCCATCGTGAGGAGGAGACCCGCCATGACCGTCCAAACCGCCGACGCGCCCCGCACCGCCGACTTCGACTTTCAGTTCGGCCATTGGACCGTGGAGCACCGCCGTCTGGTGGCGCGCGGCGTCGGCTGCGACGACTGGGACTCCTTCGAAAGCACCTCACAATGCCGGCCCCAGCTGGGCGGCGTGGCCAATGTCGAGGAGCAAGTCTGCGCGGCGCGCGGCTGGATGGGCATGGCCGTGCGCACACTCGACCGGGCGACCGGCGAATGGTCCATCTATTGGATCAGCGACGCCGACGGGCGGATGCAGCCCCCGGTGCGCGGCCGCTTCCGCGACGGCCTGGGCCGGTTCGAGGGGCCGGATGTCGATGGCGGACGCCCCATCATCGCCCGCTATGAATGGAGCCGCACCGACACGGCCCACCCGCGCTGGACCCAGTCCTTCTCCTATGACGACGGCGCGACCTGGGAAGTGAACTGGATCATGGACTTCACCAGCGCCTGACGGCTGGCGCCTGGGGCGAATGCGGTTAAGGTCCGCCGGTCGTCCACCGGAGCGCCAGTATGCGCCGCCTTATCCTGCCGGCCGTCCTAACCGCCGTGCTCGCGAGTCCCGCCATGTCCCAGTCCCCTTCCGTGCCCAACGCCGCCCCGTGGGACCAGGCCTTCCTGCCGCCCGCGCCTGCCTGGAACGGCGCCAGCCGCGCCCTGCTGCGCGACGCGTCGGATCCGTGGGTCTCGGCTTTCGAGGCGGACGCCGCCCGTGATTTCAGCCCGACCTACGCCGACACCCGGGTCTGGTTCGACCGGCTGGACGCGGCCTCGGACCTGATCCGCATCGAACAGTTCGGCGTCTCGCCGGAGGGGCGGCCGATCTACGCCGTCATCGCGTCCAAGGACGGCGCCACGCTCGACCCGAAGAAGCCCGTCCTGCTGGCCCAGGCCGGCATCCACCCCGGCGAGATCGACGGTAAGGACGCGGGCATGATGCTGCTGCGCGACATGGCCTTCTACGGCAAGGACAGCCTGCTGGACCGCGCCAACCTGATCCTGATCCCGATCCTCAGCGTGGACGGGCACGAGCGGACCAGCCCCTATTCCCGCCCCAACCAGCGCGGACCGCGCAATCAGGGCTGGCGTCACACGGCGACCAACCAGAACCTGAACCGCGACTTCATGAAGCTGGACCAGACCGAGATGCAGGCCGTCATGGGCCTGATCCACAAGTACAATCCAGACCTTTACCTCGACATCCACGTCACCGACGGCATCGATTATCAATACGACGTCACCTACGGCTACAACGGCGAGGACGGCATCTGGAGCCGCAGCCCGGCCATCGCCAAATGGCTGGACGATGCCTTCAAGCCCGACATGGACGCCGCGCTAGAGGCGCAAGGGCACATCCCCGGCGAACTGGTCTTCGCCATCGACGACCGCGATCCGAAAAAGGGCATGAACGACGGCGGTCTGGGCGAGCGCTATTCCAACGGCTGGGGCTCGGCGGCCCACGTCCCGACCATCCTGATCGAGAACCACAGCCTGAAACCGCACGAGCAGCGGGTTCTGGGCACCTATATCTTCCTGGAATCGGCGTTGAAGCTGCTGGCCGACAAGTCGCAGACCCTGCGCGCCGCCATCAGCGCCGACCGCGCCCTGCGTCCCGCCGAACTGCCCGCCAATTTCGACGGCGACGATCAGCCGACGCGGATCCGCCCGTTCAAGGGCATCCTCTACGACACCTACGACAGCGCCGCCTCGGGTCGTCCCGAACTGCGCTGGCTGGGTCAGCCGGACCCGGTGCTGTGGCAGGTGCCCTTCTTTGGCTCGCACCCGACCCTGACGCTGAAGCGTCCGACCGCCTACTGGGTGCCGTCCTATCGCGCCGACATCATTGAGCGGCTGAAGACCCACGGCGTGCAGATGGAGACGCTGGCCGCGCCGCGCACCGTCGCCGTCGACATGCTGCGCCTGGTCGATCCCAAGGTCTCGGCCCGCACCAACGAGGGCCATGTGCCGATCACGGTCAGCGAGGTCCGCGCCGAGGCCAAGGACTGGACCTTCCCCGTCGGCTCGGTGCGCGTGCCGACCGATCAACCGATGGGCGACCTCGCCATCCTGCTGCTGGAGCCGCAGTCGAACGAGAGCTTCTTCGCCTGGGGCATGTTCCCCGAGGTGCTGAGCCGCGTCGAATACATCGAGGCCTACGCCATCGCCCCGCTGGCCGAGAAGATGCTGGCCGCCGATCCGGCGCTGAAGGCCGAGTTCGAGGCCAAGCTGGCGGCCGAGCCCGCCTTCGCCGCCGACGGGGACGCGCGTCTGGCCTGGTTCTATGAACGCACCCCCTTCTACGATCAGCGCTACCGGCTGTATCCGGTCGGGCGGGAGAACTGAGCATGGTCCCTTCGATCCAGGCCGCCGCCCTGTGGGGCGGATTGCTGATCCTGACCCTGCTGGTCCTGTCCAGCGTCGTGGTCGGCCGCCGCCGTCGGTTCATGATCGAGTTCGGCGACGGCGGTAATCCCGAGATGACCCCCGCCGTCCGCGCCTTCGGCAACGCCGCCGAATATGTGCCCGCGGGCATCTGCGGCCTGATCCTGCTGGCCTTCGTCGGCGCCCCGCCCCTGCTGATCCACGGCGTCGGCGGCGTGCTGTTCCTGGGCCGGGTCATCCACGGCCTCGGCCTGCTGTTCCAGAAGGGACCGTCGCTGGGCCGGGTCACGGGCATGGTCCTGACCTGGCTGGCCCTGCTGATCGCCGCCGTCAGCCTGATCGCCTGGTCGGTGATCTGAGCCTTCTGGTTGCGATGCGGGGGCGGGTCCGCCATATCGGGGCATGTCCCAACAGACGCCCTCCCCCGACATCCTCCACGATCTGGTCGCCGCCGCGCTGAAGGCCGGCGCCGACGCCGCCGAAGCCGTCTCGGCCCACCGCGCCTCCCTGTCCGTCGGCGTGCGCAACGCCGAGCTGGAAGAGGTCGAGCGCGAAGAGGCCCGCGACCTGGGCCTGCGCGTCTTCGTCGGCCGTCGTCAGGCCACGGTTTCCGCCTCCGATCTGTCCGACGCCACCCGCGCTCGCCTGGTCGACCGGGCCGTGGCGATGGCGAAGCTGGCCCCCGAAGACCCCTATGCGGGCCTGGCCCCGCAGGACCGGCTGGCGCAGGGGCCGCACGCCGACCTCGACCTGTTCGATCCGTCGGAACGCACCGCCGAGGCGCTGGAAGCCGCCGCCGTCGAGGCCGAGGCCGCCGCCCTGGGCGTCGAGGGCGTCGCCCGCTCCGAGGGCGGTCACGCCTCCTGGTCGGCCAGCGAATGGCGTCTGGTCACGTCTCACGGCTTCGACGGTCGTCACAAGGGCAGCGCCTTCTCGCTGGGCGTCGGCGTCATCGCCGAGAAGGACGGGGCGATGGAGCGCGGCGGCGAAAGCCGGGCGACGCGCCACCTGTCCGACCTGCCGGGCGCCGCCGAGATCGGCCTGAAGGCCGGCGAACGGGCCGTGGCCCGCGTCGGCCCGCGCAAGATCGCCTCGACCACCGCCCCGGTCATTTTCGAGAACCGCATCGCCACCCAGGTCCTGTCGCCGCTGCTGGGCGCCATTTCCGGCCCGGCCATCGCGCGCGGCAGTTCCTTCCTGAAGGACAAGCTGGGCCAGCGCGTCCTGCCCGAAGGCGTCAACCTGATCGACGATCCCTTCCGCTTGCGCGGCCTGGGCTCCACCCCCTTCGACGACGAGGGCGTGGCGGTCGAACGCCGCAATATCGTCGAGGGCGGCGTCATCACCACCTGGCTGCTGAACACGGCCGCCGCCGCCCAGCTGGGTCTGGCCTCGACCGGCCACGCCTCGCGCGGTCTGGCCGGCCCCTCGGGCGTCTCGACCCATAACCTGCATCTGGCGCCGGGTCAGCGCGACCGCGACGGCCTGATGGCCGACGCCGGTTCGGGCCTGCTGATCACCTCCATGTTCGGCCCGTCGCTGAACGGCAATAACGGCGACTGGTCGGCGGGGGTGTCCGGCTTCTGGTTCGAGGGCGGCCAGCTCGCCTATCCGGTCAGCGAAGTGACCGTGGCGGGCAATCTGATCGACCTCTACGCCCGACTGGTGCGCGGATCGGATCTGGAGTTCCGCGGTTCCTTCAACAGCCCGTCCCTGATGTTCGACGCGGTCGCTATCGCCGGAAAATGACCGACGCTTCTTCAGCACCTTGGGCTGCCGACCTCGAGCTGATCCGCGATGCGGCGCTGGCCGCTGGCCGGCTGGCGCTCGAGCATCGCGAGGCGGGGCTGAAGGTGTGGTCCAAGGAGGGCGGCTCGCCTGTCACCAGCGCCGATCTGGCGGTGGACCAGTTGTTGCGCGACACGCTTCTGACCGCCCGCCCCGACTACGGCTGGCTGTCCGAGGAGACGGCGGATAACGCCGACCGCCTGACGAAAAAGCGTATCTTCGTCGTCGATCCGATCGACGGCACGGTCGCCTATATGAAGAACAAGCCGTGGTGGTGCGTGCCCATCGCCGTCGTCGAGGACGGTCGCCCCGTCGCCGCCGTCATCCATGCCCCCATGCTGGGCGAGATGTTCGAGGCCACGCTCGGCGGCGGCGCCCGGTTGCAGAACCGGCCTATCAGCGCCTCGGACACCGACACGCTGGAGGACGCCGAGCTTCTAGCCGACGCCCGGCTGATGGAGGCTAGAGAATGGGCCGAACCCTGGCCGGAAATGCGCTTCACCAAGCGCAACGCCCTGGCTTACCGGATGGCCCTGGTCGCCGCCGGCGCTTTTGACGCGGCGATCGCCATCAGCCCCAAATGGGACTGGGACGTCTGCGCCGGCGCCCTGATCGCCGAGGAGGCCGGGGCCAAGGTCAGCGACCACATGGGCCGTCCGTGGCGATTTAACCGCCCTGATCCGCGACAAACCAGCCTGATCTGCGCCGCGCCGGCCCTTCACCCGTTGATCGTGCGCCGTACAGCGCCTATCCCGCTGGCGATCTGACCCTCCCTGCAATGGAAGCCCCATCCATGGCCGACGCCCACGACCCCCAACTGCTTCACCTCGTCATCGGCGGCGAAATGCGCCACCCGTCCGAGCCGGTCTTCCGCGATCTGGCCCAGGTCGAGTTCGTCGGCGCCTACGGCAGCTATGACGAAGCCAAGCAGGCCTGGAAGGCCCGCGCCCAGGCCACCGTCGACAACGCCCACATGCGCTACTTCATCCTGCACGCGCACAAGCTGATCGACCCGCGCAGCGACGCCTGATTTTCACGCGCGCCTCACGGCGACGTTCGGAACCGCACAGGCGGCTGGCGCGCTTTCTCGTCAGCCGCCTTTGGCGTTTCTGAGAGGACCCGACCGCCATGATCCCCACCCTGATCGTCCTGCTTCTGGTGATCGTGGCCGTGGTCGCGATCATCTGGGTGGTGCGACGTCAGCCGCCTCACAGGCCGCGTCCGGGCGAAGACCAGGACACCGCCTGGAACGACCCGATCACCCCGGCCGAACCGCCCCACCATCACCATCCTCACGAACCGGAGGCGCGACCGTGACCCTGTTCGGCTACGATCTGGACGGCCAGCAAATCATGGCCCTGGCGTCGCTGCTGTTGGTGCTGGCGCTCTGGCTGGTCGTCCTCGGCCGCGAGCGCGGCTATGCGCGCTGGTTCCGTCATTGGGAGGCCGACCGCAAGGCCCGCCATGACGCCGAGGCCGCCCTTCATGGCAAGGGTCCTAAGCGCGGTCCCTGGGGCTGACGCCTATTCCCGCTTCAGCAGGCGGTCGACCACCAGCCTGCCCCACCAGCCGGCCTTGAACTCGGCGCGGATGGCCTTGGGATCATAGGCGTCGCTGTCGATCCAGTCCTCGAAGCTGACGCCGGTCGGCTCGACCTCGTTGACGTATTTCTCCAGCACATAGTCCAGCACCCCCGTCAGTCCTTCGCGGCTGTGCAGGGTGCGCTTGCCCAGTTCCGACATGGCCGCCGAGATGGGTTCACCCAGATGGAAGTGGCGATACAGGACCGCCATCATCCCCGCCCGGTCCGCGCCCGACTTGCAGTGGATCAGGGCCGGATACTCGATGGCGCCGAACAGCTCGCGCGCCCGGTGGATGCGGTCGCGGCCGGGCGCATCGCGGGAATCCAGCGGGGCGTCGATCAGGGTCAGGCCCAGACGTTCGCAGGCGGCCTTCTCCAGCCAGTAATAGGCCTCGTCGCGTTGGCCGCGCAGATTGATGACCGTCTTGATACCGCGCCGCCGCCAATAGGCCAGCTGTCCCGGCGACGGCTGGTTAGTGCGCACCAGATCAGGTCCCAGCCAGTGGGCGTTGGTGAAGGCCGTGCGCAGGAAGGCGTGATCCTTCCAGAAATAAGACCAATGCGCCTTGAATCGGCCCATCGGGTTGGTCAGATCATAGCGCTCCATAAGCCGCAGATAGCGATGAAACCGCACCGCGTCACCTGCAGGCTTCGCCGCACGGCTTGACTTGGCGCCCAACCCGTTCGACCGAGAACCGATGACCACGACCGCCCCCGAACCGGCAGAACGTCTGCGCCCCCTGCTGGGCCGGATTTGGCGCGACTATCTCGCCCATCACAAGACCGCCCTGTTCACCTCCATGCTGTGCGCCGCGATCGCGGGCGGACTGTCGGCGGCGCTGCTGAAGCTGCTGGAGCCGGCGATCAACGGCCTGTTCGTGCGCCAGGACATGCCGATCCGGCTGTGGGGCGTCTTCGACGTGCCGACCGCGCACGCGGTCATCCTCATTCCCCTGGCCATCGTGGCGGTGGCCCTGATCCGCAACCTGGCGGCCCTGGCCCAGGCGGCCCTGGTCAACCGGCTGGGCCACGGCATCGTCGGCGACATCCAGGTGCGCCTGTTCGCCGCCATGATCCGCGCCGATCTGGCCCGGCTGCGCAGCCAGCACTCGGGCGCCTTCGTCTCGTCGGTCCTGTTCGACGCCAATCTGGTGCGCGAGGCCTTCACCTCGGGCGTGGTCAACTACACCCAGCACGGCCTGACGCTGGTCGCCGTGCTGGTGTCGATGGGCTTCATCGACTGGCGCCTGACGACCATCGTTCTGCTGGGCGTGCCCGCCGTCAGCCTGATCATCCGCCGCTTCGGCAAGAAGACCCGCAAGGCGGCGCGCGGCGCCATGGCCGAGACCGAGAACCTGTCGACCGCCCTGATGGAGAACCTCGACGGCGTCCGTCTGATCAAGATCGAGAACCGCGAAGCCGCCGAGGAAGCCAATATCGCCGCCGTGGTGGCGCGCCGTCAGCGCCACGTCATCAAGGGCGCCAACGCCCGCGCCTTCGCCGGTCCGGCCAGCGACATGGTGGCCATGATCGTGGTCGCCGCCGTCATGGCCTACGCCGGCTGGCGCGCCCAGGACGGCGCCATGAGCGTGGGCCAGTTCGCCGCCTTCATCGGCCTGCTGCTTCTGGCCGGCCAGTCACTGCGTCAGGTCACCAACCTGCAGACGGTGATGAGCGAGGGCCTGACCGCCGCGCGCCGCCTGTTCGCCGCCCTGGACATCCAGCCCGAGATTCGCGAGGCCGACGACGCCGAGACTCTGGCGCCCGGTCCGGCGACCGTGGCCCTGGAGAACGTCTCCTTCGCCTACAAAGCCGGCGAAGAAGACGGCGCGTCAACGCTGTCGGGCGTGTCCATTTCCGTGAAGCCCGGGGAAACCGTCGCCCTGGTGGGGCCCTCCGGCGGCGGCAAGTCGACCATCCTGTCGCTGCTGCCGCGTTTCTATGACGTGACGTCCGGCGCCGTGAAGGTGAACGGCCGCGACATTCGCGAGCTGCAGTTGCATTCCCTGCGCGAGCGCATCGCCCTGGTGACGCAGGAGCCCTTCCTGTTCGACGACACCGTCGCCGCCAACATCGCCTATGGCCGCAAGGGCGCGTCGGCCGAACAGATCGTCGAGGCCGCCCGATCCGCCGCGGCCCACGACTTCATCGCCGCCCTGCCCGAGGGCTACGCCACCCGCGTCGGCGAGGCCGGGATGCGCCTGTCGGGCGGCCAGCGCCAGCGCATCGCCATCGCCCGCGCCTTCCTGAAGGACGCCCCCATCCTGCTGCTGGACGAGGCCACCTCGGCGCTGGACACCGAGAGCGAGGCCCTGGTTCAGGCGGCGCTGGAGCGTCTGATGCACGGCCGCGCCACCCTGATGATCGCCCACCGCCTGTCGACGGTTCAGAACGCCGACCGCATCTATGTGATCGACGCCGGCCGCGTCGTCGAACAGGGCTCCCACGCCGCCCTGGTCAGGAAGGGCGGCCTCTACGCCCGCCTGGCCAAGCAGCAGTCGCTGGACGGCTCGCCCCCCGTCACGGTCGAAACCGTCGCATGAGGCCGTTGCGCAATCCGGTCGTCCAGACGATTCTGGCGTGGACCCTGGCGCAATGGATGCGCTTCTGCTTCGCCACCATCCGCTGGACGCATGAGAACGAGGCCCTCGCCGAGGCCGTCTGGGACAAGGGTGGCGGCGTGCTGTGCGCCTTCTGGCATTCGCGCATCGGCCTGTCGCCCGCCTGCTGGCCGCTGGGCCGGGCGCAGTCGGCCAAGGCGCTGATCTCATTGAGCGCCGACGGCGAGTTCATCGCCAAGGCCGTGGCGCGTCAGGGTTTTCCCGCCGTGCGCGGCTCCTCGGCCAACAAGGACAAGGCGGCCCAGTCCAAGGGCGGGACCCAGGCCCTGCGCGACGGCCTGAGGCAGTTAAAGGTCGGCGCCCTGGCCATCACCCCGGACGGCCCGCGCGGCCCGGCGCGTCAGATGGCCGAGGGCCTGCCGCTGCTGGCCAAGCTGTCGGGCGCGCCGACCCTCTTCATCGGCCTGTCCTGCAGCCCGGCGATCCGCCTGAACAGCTGGGACAGCGCCATCCTGCCCCTGCCCTTCGGCAAGGGGGCCATCGTCTGGGACGCCGCCCTTTATCCCGAGGGCGCCGATCTGTCCGAGGTCGCCGCCGACTGGACCGCCCGGCTGAACGCGGTCGAGGCCCGCGCCGACGCCCTGACCGGGTTGGGGCACGCTTGACGTGATCTTCAGTCCCGCCCTGATCGCCTATCGCCTGCTGACCCGGCTGATCGAGCCGCTGGCCCCGCGCCTGCTCGACGCCCGGGTCAAGCAGGGCAAGGAAGACCCGCGGCGGGTCGACGAGCGGCTGGGGTTGACTGGCGCGGCGCGTCCGGCCGGGCCGCTGATCTGGATCCACGGGGTCAGCGTCGGCGAGGCCCTGTCCATCCTGCCGCTGGCCGAGCGCATCAGGAAGGACCGTCCCGACGTGACGGTTCTGGTCACCACCGGCACCCTGACCTCGGCCCAGATTCTGGCTGGACGCCTGCCGCCCGGCGTCATCCATCAGTTCGCCCCGGTGGACGGCCCCGCCGCCGTCGCCGCCTTCCTCGATCATTGGCGGCCGACCATCGGCGTCTTCGTCGAGAGCGAGTTGTGGCCCAATCTGCTGACGGCGGCGAAAAAGCGCGGCGTGGCCCTGGCCCTGGTCAGCGCCCGCATCACCGGCAAGACCGCCGAGGGCTGGAAGAAAGCTCCCGGCATGGCCCGCGCCCTGACGGCCACCTTCGCCCACGTCTGGCCTCAGGATCAGGCCAGCGCCGACCGGCTGACGGCCCTGGGCGCCCGCGTCGACGGTCAGGTCAATTTGAAACTGTCTGGCGAGCCCCTGCCCTACGACAAGGCCGAGTTCTCGCGCCTGTCGGCCCTGATCGACGACCGCCCCGTCGTCGTCGCCGCCAGCACCCACGAGCATGAGGAAATGGCCATCGTCGGGGCGCTGGACCATCTGGCGGACCGCCTGTTCCTGATCGTCGTGCCGCGCCACCCCGACCGCGCCGACGAGATCGCGCGGTCCCTGAGCCAAGATGGCTACAGCTTTGCCCGGCGCAGCCAACGCCAGCCGATCACGGATCAGACCGACATCTATCTGGCCGACACCCTCGGCGAACTGGGCCTGTTCCTGCGACTGGCCGACGTCGTGGTCATGGGCGGCTCGTTCGCGCCCGCGCTGGGCGGCGGCGCCGTCGGCGGGCACAATCCGCTGGAGCCCGCGCGCCTGGCCAAGCCGGTCGTCACTGGCCCCGACGCCAGCAACTGGGTCGCCGTGACGCGGATGCTGAAACAGGCGGGAGGCCTGATCTCGGTGCTGTCGCCGGGCGAACTGCCCGGCGTCGTCGCCCCCCTGCTGGCCGATCCCGACGCCGCCCGCGACATGGGCGAGCGCGCCCGTCGCGCCGCCGCCGACGCCGCCGCCGGGCTGGATCGGCTGTGGCTAGCGCTTCAGGCCCACCTGCCCGCCGCCCCCTCGCGAGGCCGCCGATGAAGCTGAACACGCCCCGCTGGTGGTACAGCCGCGACCGCCGCCATGCGCCGGTGGCGCGGATGCTTCTCAAGCCCGCTTCGTGGATCTGGGCCGGCGTCACCGCCCGCCGCATCGCCCGCGCCGCGCCCCTCGATCCCGGCGCGCCTGTCATCTCCATCGGCAATCTGACGGTCGGCGGGTCTGGCAAGACCCCGATCGCGCGCGAGGTCCTGCGTCTGCTGCACGCGCAAGGCGTCAACGCCGCCGCCCTGTCGCGGGGCTACGGCGGCGCGCTGGAAGGGCCGGTTCAGGTTGATCTGAACCTCCACACTGCCGCCGACGTGGGCGACGAGCCGCTGATGCTGGCTGCCGACGCCCCCGCCTGGATCGCTCGCGACCGCGTCGCCGGAGCCAAGGCCGCCGTCGCCGCCGGGGCCGAGGCCCTGGTGCTGGACGACGCCCATCAGAACCCGACGCTGCAAAAGACCCTCAGCCTGATCGTCGTCGACGGCGAGACGCGCGACGAGGAATGGCCCTTCGGCGACGGCTCGGTCTTCCCGTCCGGTCCGATGCGCGAGCCGCTAAAGGCCGGCCTGGCGCGCGCCGACGCCGTGATCATCCTGCTGCCCGCCGACCTGGCCGAGGCCGACCCTGAACTGGTCGCGACCTTCGGCGACCTGCCGGTCTTCATCGCCCGGCTGGAGCCCGCCGCCGCGCCGCCGCCTGGACCTCAGGTCGGCTTCGCCGGCATCGCCAAGCCGTGGAAGGTCGAGCGGTCGCTGATCGCCGCCGGTTGCGACCTGAAGGACTTCGTCCCCTTCCCGGACCACGCCGCCCTGTCAGAGCGCGACTTCGCCCTGCTTACGGATCGGGCCGCCCTGTTCGACGCCGGTCTGGTGACGACCGAAAAGGACTGGGTGCGTCTGCCGCTTGAATGGCGGACGCGGATCGTGTCTTGGCCCGTGGTCGCGCGGTTGGAGCAGGAAGCGGCTTTCGCCGGCTTCCTTACCAAGGCCCTTCTCCCCTTGCGGGAGAAGGTGCCAGCCGAAGGCTGACGGATGAGGGGTCGCGCCGCGCTTGCCAACGCCCCCTTCATCCGACCGCCAGAAACCCCTCATCCGACCCGCTGCGCGGGCCACCTTCTCCCACAAGGGGAGAAGGAATTAGTCGCCGCGGAAGACCTGACCGTTCTTCATCACGAAGCGCACGCGTTCCAGTTCGGTCACGTCGCTCAGCGGATCGCCTGAGACGGCGATCAGGTCGGCGGGCATCCCCGCCGCCAGACGACCGGCCTCGTTCGATATCATCAGGTGTTCGGCCGCGCCGACGGTGGCGGCCTGGATGGCCTCCAGCGGGGTCAGGCCCGCGCGGACCAGCAGCGCGAACTCCTGAGCGTTGTCGCCGTGGGCCGAGACGCCGGAGTCGGTGCCGAAGGCGATGCGGACGCCGCCGTCATGGGCGCGGCGCGCCATGTCCACCATCTTGGGCCCGATTTCCAGCGCCTTGGCGGTCTGAGCCGGGGTGAAGAAGTTATCGGGGCTAGAGGCCACGCGCGCCACATAGTCGCCGGCCATCAGGGTCGGCACCAGCCAGGCGTTGTGCGATTTGAACAGGCGCATCGACTCATTGTCGAGGTAGGTGCCGTGTTCAATGGAATCGCCCCCCGCCTTGAGGAAGGCGTTGATGCCGTCGACGCCGTGGGCATGGGCCGTGACCTGACGCCCCATGCGGTGAGCCGAGGCGACGATGGCCGCCAGTTCGTCCTCGCTGAACTGCTGGGCCAGACCTGCGGCGGTGTTGGACAGGACCCCGCCGGTGGCGGTGATCTTGATGATGTCGGCGCCGCTGCGGACCTGCATCCGCACGGCCCGCATGCAGTCCTCGACCCCCGAGCAGACGCTTTCCGGCGACAGGACATGCATGACGTCCTCGCGATAGCCGTTGACGTCGCCGTGGCCGCCGTGGATCGAAACCGCCGAGCCGGCCGCGATGATGCGCGGTCCCGGCACGTCGCCGCGCCGCACCGCGTCGCGCAGGGCGAAGATGGCCTCGTTGCTGGCGCCCAGGTCGGCGACGGTGGTGAAGCCCGCGTTCAGGGTGCGGCGGGCGTAGCGCGCGCCGATCATCGCCTGGGTCGCGGTCGACTCGGTCACATTGTCCAGGCGCGCGGTCGGGCTCTGCTGGTGGGTCAGGTGGACATGGCTGTCGATCAGGCCCGGCAGGACGAAGGCGCTCCGCAGATCGACCACTTTTCCGTCGCCGACAAAGCCGTCGCGGATTTCGACGACTTGGTTCCCTCTGATCACGAGAGTTTTATCGCGCAGCACCTGGCCGCTGGCCGGATCGGCCAGGAGCCGCCCCACTTGAACGAACGTCGTCGGCTGCTCGGCGGAAACGGCAGCGACCGTAGGGGCTTGTTGCGCCTGTGCGGACGTGGCCGCCAGAACGGCAGCGGTCACAATCAGAGCCAGTTTCTTCATCGGTCCCTCCCAGAACTACTGCCTTCACCTTAGCCCCTTCACGGCTTTCGCCAAGGCTAAGGTTGCGTCGTTACGGGGCTTTATGAAACAAGCGGATACAGTTGTTTAATGGTGCGAGGGGCGTCGCATGCGGCTTTCCAGACGTGGCTTGATCTTGGGCGGTTCGGCCCTGTTGGCGGGATGTTCCTCCGCCGCCTCCACCGTTCAACTCGCCGGAGCCACGCCTGGCAGCCTTCCCGTCGTTCCCGTCCCGACCGTCGCGCCTCAGCCCGTTTCCGTGGCGAGGGCGACCGGCCCCGTCATCGATCCGCATGGCGTCGTCCGCAAGGACCTGATGGAGCGCGCCCACGCCGCGCTGGATGTCCACGGCCACAAGATCACCAGGCGCGACCGGATGTATCTGGTCGACTTCCAGAAGTTCTCGGGCGAGGACCGCCTGTACGAGGTCGATCTGGAAGGCGGCTGGGTCACGGCCTATCGCACCAGCCACGGTCGCGGATCTGACCCTGCGCATTCCGGCTTCGCCCAGCGCTTCTCGAACCAGATGGACAGCCATATGTCGTCCATCGGTGCCTATGCCACGGCGGGCGCCGGCTGGGGCGGCCAGCAGGGGCCGAACGTCCTGCTGGACGGGCTGGAGTATTCCAACAACCGGGCGCGCGAACGGGCCATCATCATCCACGGCGCCGACTACGCCGACCCGGCCTTCCTGGCCCGCGAGGGCAAGCTGGGTCGGTCCTACGGCTGTTTCTCGGTGTCCCACGCCGACCTGGCGCCCCTGCGCGAACGCATGGGCGAGGGCCGGCTGCTGTTCGCCATGGCCTGAGCCTTAGCGGAGCCGCCCAGCGCGGTTCCATTATTCCCAGAGCGCTTAACGCGGCTCCAGCGCCCGCCAGCCGATGTCGGTGCGGTTGAAGCCGCCCGGCCAGTCGATCTTGGCGATGGCTTCATAGGCCCGCGTCCGCGCCTCGGCGATGTCGGCCCCATAGGCGCAGACATTCAGCACCCGGCCGCCGGCGGCGACCAGGGTGCCGTCCTCGCGCTTCCTGGTCCCCGCATGGAAGACCTGGACGTGGGGGCCGAAGTCCTGATCGGCGCCGCGAATGACCGAACCTTCCAGCGGGCTGTCGGGATAGCCCTTGGCCGCCATGACCACGCAGATCACCGTGCCGTCCTTAAACCGGGGCGCGGGCGCGCGGGTCAGATCGCCGCGCGCGCAGGCCAGCAGCAGAGGAACGATGTCGCCGTCGAAGCGCATCATCAGCACCTGGCATTCCGGGTCGCCGAAGCGGGCGTTGAACTCGACCACCTTGGGGCCGTCGCTCGTCGCCATCAGGCCGGCGTAGAGGACGCCGCGATAGGGCGCGCCCTCGGCGGCCATCATGCGGATGGTCGGCTGCACCACGCGTTCGTCGGCCTGCTGCACCAGTTCGGGGGTGAAGACCGGCGCCGGCGAATAGGCGCCCATGCCGCCCGTGTTCGGCCCCATGTCGCCGTCAAAGGCGCGCTTGTGATCCTGGGCCCCGCCGAACAGGACGGCGCGCTGGCCGTCGCACAGGGCGAACAGCGAGCCCTCTTCGCCGTCCATGAACTCCTCGATCACCACGCGCGAGCCGGCCGAGCCGAAACGCCCGCCCAGCATCCGCTCGATCTCGGCCTCGGCGTCCTTCTTGTCGGGGCTGATGGCGACGCCCTTGCCGGCTGCCAGGCCATCGGCCTTGATGACATAGGGGGCCGAATACTGGTTCAGCGCCGCCTTGGCCGAAGGCACGTCCTCATAGACGCCATAGCCCGCTGTCGGAATGTCGTGCCGCGCCAGGAAGGCCTTGGAGAAGGCCTTGGAGGTCTCCAACTGCGCCGCCTTGGCGGTCGGACCGAAGCAGGGGATCCCCGCCGCGTTCAGCCGATCGGCCAGGCCCTCGGCCAGGGCCGATTCGGGGCCGACCACGACCAGGTCCGCCTTCATCTCGCGCGCGAGGGCGGCCAAACCGTCAGCGTCGGTCGCCTTCAGATCGGGCCTCAGCTCGGCGTGTTTCGCCATGCCGGGATTGCCGGGCGCGACGACAAGCCGCGTGACCAGCGGCGACTGGGCGATTTTCCAGGCCAAGGCGTGTTCACGCCCACCCGAACCGACGAGCAGAATGTTCATGCTTGCGCAATGACGGGCTCGGCCGCACGGGTCAAGCGGGCGAAAGGGTTAGCGACGTTTCAGGGCGTCCAGCCGGGCAGAGCCTTGACCTCTTCCCAGGTCCGGGTCGTGACCACGTCATGATAGGGTCCATTCACCTTCACGGTCAGCCCGTCGAGCGGCAGACGCACCCAGCGCTGGCCCGGACCGGTCGGCGCGACGATCAGGCCGACGGCCTTGCCCGCACTGTTGACGTCGACGCGCACGACGTCGCCCAGGTCCGAACCATTGGTCGACAGCAGGTTGGCGCCGTCGAACTGGGCGGCGGTCAGGCCAAGGGCGATGGGTTCGTCCCGGGTGAGGGCGTCGGACACGGCCGGCGCTTCCGCGGGGGGCGGCGCCTTTTCCTTATGCTGGGAACAGGCCGCCAGCAGGGCGGCGGCCGAGGCGAGGACGATCAGGCTGCGGTTCATGACGAAGATCCTACTTCAGTGGCAGCAAGGCTGACGCCGCATAGACCACGACGCCCAGCAGAACGACGCCCATCAGCAACAGCCAGGGGCTGACCGACGGATTGCCGCTGCGGCGCGAGAGGTCGCGTTCAGTCGGGTCTTCCTCGGGCGGTTTTGGCGGAAGGGAATAGTCGGACATCACCGACGGCAACGCCTGCCGAACCGCCCCGTTCCCGTCGCCCGCCGCAGAGGCTAAGGTGCGCCCATGAGCTTTGACGACGACTATGCTTTCGAAGGCGCCGCCGAGGCGCCGACCGCCGCGCGCGACAACAACCCGCCCCTGTCGATCTCGGAACTCAGCTTTGCGCTGAAACGCACGCTGGAGGACCGCTTCGGCCACGTCCGTCTGCGCGGCGAGATCTCCAAGGTGAACCGCCACGCCTCGGGTCACGTCTATCTGACGCTCAAGGACGACAAGGCGGCCATCGACGGCGTCATCTGGAAGGGCGTGGTCAAGGGCCTGGGCGCCCAGCCGGAAAGCGGTCTGGAGGTCATCGTTACCGGCAAGATCACCTCCTACCCGGCCCGGTCCTCCTATCAGATCGTCATCGAGAGCATGGAGCCGGCCGGCGCAGGCGCGCTGCTGGCCCAGCTGGAGCGGCTGAAGGCCCGTCTGCGTGACGAGGGCCTGTTCGAGCCGACGCGCAAGAAGCCCCTGCCGACCTTCCCTGCGACCATCGGCGTCATCACCAGCCCGACCGGGGCGGTGATCCGCGACATCCTGCACCGCATCGCCGAACGCTGGCCCTGCCGCGTCATCGTCTGGCCGGTGGTGGTTCAGGGCGACGCCGCCAGCGGTCAGGTGGCCAAGGCCATCCGCGGCTTCGACGCCATGACGCCGGACGGGCAGATCCCCCGCCCCGACCTGCTGATCGTCGCGCGCGGCGGCGGCTCGGTCGAGGACCTGTGGTGCTTCAACGACGAAGCCCTGGCTCGCACCGTGGCCGAGGCCCACATCCCCATCATCTCGGCCGTGGGGCACGAGACGGACACGACGCTGATCGACTTCGTCTCCGACCGTCGCGCCCCGACGCCGACCGGCGCCGCCGAGATCGCCACCCCGGTTCTGGCCGACCTGCGCTGGACGCTGAGCGACCTCGACGGGCGACTGGCGCGGGCCGGATCGCGTCTGCTGGAGGACCGCCGCACACGGCTGCGCGCCGCAGCCCGCGGCCTGCCCGCCCGACCCGAGGACCTGCTGGCCCTGCCGCAGCAACGCCTCGACCACGCCGCCAGCCGTCTGGGCTCGGGTCTGCACCGCAACGTCGCCGTGCACGAGCGCCAGCTGGCCGTGGTCGGCGGGCGTCTGTCCAAGGGTCTGCTGGACCGGGCCATCGAACGGCGCGGCGACCGGCTCACGGCCTATGCGGATCGCTTCGGCCCGGCGATGAAGCGGCGGCTGGACCGCGACGAGACCCGCCTGGCCGCCTTGTCGCGGGCGCTGGCGACGCTGGACCCCAAGCGGCCCAAGCCAGGCTTCGCCCGGATTGAGGACGAGGCCGGCGCCATGATCGCCTCGGCCGCCGCGCTGTCGCCCGGTCAGGCCGTCCGCATCGTCTTCGGCGACGGGGCCCGGGACGCGACCATCAACGACGAAGGCGCCGCGCCTCCGCCCCTCGCGCCACCTGCTCCCAAGCCCGCGCCGCGCCCGAAAGCACCGACAGCGGGCCAGGGCGACCTGTTCTAGCTTTTCCCTTCCCACTCCGTGGGGAGGGGGACCGCGTGGCGGTGGAGGGGCTGCTTCAGCGGAACCAAGCGGCCCCTCAGTCTCGTCCGCTTCGCGTCCGATCCTCCTCCCCATGAAATGGGGAGGAGAGCTTACCGGCCCGCCGCCAGCAGCCCCCGCACCGCCTCAACGTCCAGAGCCTCGACCGTCACCGTCTTGCCGTCGATCACCGACGTCGTCGTCTCGGCCTTCAGCAGGGAGTTGAGGATGGCCTCCTCGGTCGCTTCCGCGACGGCGACGAACAGGGGCGACATGCGGTCGTTGGGCCAATCAGCCACCGTCGTCGCGCCTGCCCGGCGCGCCGCAGTGCGGCGCACGCCCTCGGCGGTCGAAAAGGCGATGGCGTAGTCGCCCGACCCGTTCGAGAAGGCCGCCCCCGTCCGCGCCAAACCGGCGAAGGCCCGGTTCGCCAGCCGCTCCAGATTGCGGTCCGACAGGGGCGCGTCGGTCGCCACCACGATCATGATTGAGCCGTCGGCCCGCTCGGCCTCGACCTCCTGACGTAGATAGTAGCGGCCCAGCGGCACCCCGACGGGCGTCCCGTCCATGCTCAGCACGCCGCCGAAATTCGACTGCACCAGAACCCCCACGGTGAAGCCGCCGAGGCTGGCGGGCAGCTTGCGCGAACTGGTGCCGATCCCGCCCTTGAACCCAAACGCAATGGTGCCCGTCCCTGCCCCGACCGCGCCCTGCTCCACCGGCCCCGACGTCGCCGTCTCGATGGCCCCCACCACATCGGCGGCCGTCACCACCCGCGCCCGGATATCGTTCAGCCCGCCGTCGTTGGTTTCGCCCACCACGGCGTTGGCCGAGCGGATGTCCTCATGCCCCGGCTGTTTCAGCGTCCAGTCCAGCACGCCGTCGATGCCGCGCGCCACGGACAGGGTGTTGGTCAGGACAATGGGCGTCTCGATCTCGCCCAGTTCGCGGATCTGGGTCGCGCCCGCCAACTTGCCGAAACCGTTGGCCACCGACAGGCCCGCCGGAACCTTGTCGCGGAACAGGTCGCCGCCGTGCGGCAGGACGGCCGTCACCCCGGTGCGGATGCTGTCGCCGCGCCGCAGCGTCACCTGCCCCACCCGCACGCCCGCCACGTCGGTGATGGCGTTCAGCAGCCCCGGCGACAGCACGCCGGGCGCGCGGCCCAGATCGCGGATCGTCGGACGCGTCTCGCTCGCTTGAGCGGCTGCCGAGGACGCGGCTGCCGCCAATGTCGCCGCCAGCGCGACTGCGCACCAACACGCATAAGGACGGATCATCAGCGGCTCCTGTCATCAACTCTTTTTCAGATGACAGTGATTCGCCCTCGTCTCGCGCGGCGAGCCATGCCAATCATCGTTCCATGACGACGCCTGCTTCTCCGCCCGTTTCGCCCTCGCCCGCCACGCTGCATTATGGCGACGGCGAGTTCGCCGTTCTGCGCCCCGGCGCCTACGTGACCTGCGCCGTCAGCGGCGTGCCGATCCCGCTCGCCGCACTGCGCTACTGGTCGGTCGAACGGCAGGAAGCCTACGCGAGCCCGCTCGAGTTCATGACGGCCGCGCGCGGCTGATCGCCAGTCCTCCTGATTAGCGGCGTCGACGACGCCCCCAGATCGTGTCGTGTTCCCATGTCCGCCCTGCAATCGCTCGACATCCTGTTGGCCGACGACAATCCGAACATGCGCGCCATCGTCTGCGTCATGCTGAAATCGATCGGCGTCACCCGGGTGCGCGAGGTCGAGGACGGCGCGGCCGCGCTGGAGGCACTGAAGACGCACCCGGCTGACCTGGCCATCGTCGATTTCAAGATGCTGCCGGTGGACGGCGTGACCTTCACCCAGTTGATCCGCACTGCGCCGGACAGCCCCAATCCCTATCTGCCGATCATCATGATGACGGGCCATTCCGAGAAGCGCCGCGTCGCTCAGGCGCGCGACGCGGGCGTGACCGAGTTCGTGACCAAGCCCGTCAACGCCCAGGCCCTGCTGACCCGGATTCAGGCTGTGATCATGCGGCCCCGCACCTTCATCCGGGGCGGCGGCTATTTCGGCCCCGACCGTCGGCGCACCCAGACAGACGACTACGCCGGCCCCTATCGCCGGTCGACGGATTCCAGCGCCGCATAGACCTCGGCCGGCCAGCGTTTGTGGACCCAGAACCAGTCCACCGGATGCTCCTTCACCCGCTCCTCCACGAAGCGGTTGACGGCCTGAACGCCGGCCCGGACGTCGGCGGCCTTGTCGCCGGTGTCGGGCACGGCGATCGGTTCGTGCGCCGTCACGCGGAAGCGCACGCCGGGCAGGCGCACCACCGACAACGGCTGCATCACCGTGCCGAATTTCAGCGCCATCCGCGCCGCGCCGGGCGAGGCGTTGACCGGCTGGCCGAAGAATTCGACCTCCGGCCCCTGACTGTATTTCTGGTCGACCAGCAGGGCGATGGATTCGCCCCGCTTCATTCCCGCCATCAGTTCGCGCGTGCCGTCGCCCTTGGGCGCAAACAGCTTGATGCCGTAGCGCTCGCGGCTCTGACGGATCAGGGCGTCGACATAGGGGTTGTTGGCCGCGCGATAGGTGACCTGGCACGGCACCCCCGCCGCCATGATGACCGCCGCCATGACCTCGAAATTGGCCAGATGGCCCGAGACCAGCACCACCGGACGGCCAGAGTCGCGGATGGCGTGCAGCCGCTCCAGCCCGAGGATGTCGATGCGTCCGCTCTCGGGCGTCAGGCGATCCATGACCGCCAGTTCGGCAAAGGTCCGCCCCGTCTGCTCCCACTGATCGACGGCCAGACGCTCGCGCTCGGCTGGGTCCATGTCGGGGAAGGCGATGCGCAGATTGCGCGTCACCGTCTTGTGCGTGCCGGTCAGCGGCCCCAGCGTCCGCAACAGCTTGCCGCCGAAACCCGAGGCCCGCTCGACGCCCAGCGCCCGGAGGAAGGCGAACAGCCCCGAAAACGCCGCCGCCTCCAGCCGCCAGGTCAGGTCCTGGGCAAGCCCAGGTTTGTTAGAGGCGCTACCGCCCTTCGGGCTGCTTGAGCGCATATCGCTGTCGCTACCGCCCTTCGGGCTGCTTGAGCGCATATCGCTGTCGCTACCGCCCTTCGGGCTGCTTGAGCGCGTTTCGCTTTCGCTACCGCCCTTCGGGCTGCTTGAGCGCGTTTCGCTTTCGCTACCGCCCTTCGGGCTGCTTGAGCGCGTTTGATCTTCACCAGGCAATCGTCAGTCCACCGTCCACCACAAGGGTCTGTCCGGTCACATAGGCCGAGGCAGGGCTGCACAGATAGACTGCCGTGCCGGCGATTTCATCAGGCTGGCCGATCCTTTTCAGCGGGGCAGGCTCGGTGACCGTCTTCAGCAACTCCGGGTTCTCCCACAGGTATCTGGCGAAATCGGTCTGGACCAGGCCGGGCGCGATGCAGTTCACCCGCACGTTCGACGGCCCGTATTCCACCGCCAGATTGCGCGCCAGCTGCATGTCGGCGGCCTTGGAGATGTTGTAGGCGCCGATCAGGGCGTTGCCGCGAAGCCCGCCGATCGAGGAGATGATCAGGATCGCCCCGTCCCTGCGCTCCAGCATCTGCGGCGCGACCATCTGGATCAGCCAGTGGTTGGAGATGACGTTGTTCTGAAGAATCTTCTCGAACTGGTCGTCGGCGATGCCCGCCATCGGCCCGGCGTAGGGATTGGTCGCGGCGTTGCAGACCAGGATGTCGATATGGCCGAATGCCTGATTGGTGTCGTCCACCAGCCGTTGCAGGTCTTCCTTGGAGGCGATGTTGGCGGGGATGGCGATGGCGCGGCCCTCGCCGTGCCTTTCATTGATGGCGGCGGCGACCTCGTCGCACGGCCCGGCCTTGCGCGACGAGATGACGACGCGGGCCCCGTGTTCGGCCAGACGCTCGGCGATGGCCTTGCCGATGCCCTTGGAGGAACCGGTGACGACCGCGACCTTGCCGCTCAGATCGAACAATTCCATGCGTTAACCCCCTTTACGGTCGGATTTCTGTGTCCGAACCCTAGCCGTTACCTTTAGTTAGACCGATACTTGGCCGATTCCATACGGGAAAGGCGGTTTAACACCGGTCCCATGCGCAAGATTACCGGCGGATTTCTGTTCTTCGGCTACCTGTTCCTGTCCCTGACCATCGGGGCGGCGATCTGGCGCGCCGGTATGGGCGCAGGGGCAGGCGCGGCCGGCGTGCTGGGCGCGCTGGGCGTTCTGGTCGGGCTGCACGCCGTCGTCGCCGGGGTTCTGGACCGCCGCGCCCTGCGCAAGGAAATCGCCAAGGTTCGCGAGGCGCATCGCCTGATGGCCGATGCTATGGAGTCGACCCAAGGCGCCCTGACCGAACTGGCCCAGGCCATCGAGAGCGGCGCCCTGTCGCGCACCGAGGCCCTGACCGGCGAAGTGCGGATGCTGGAGGGCCTGATCCAGCAGATGAGCGAGTCCATCGACGACCGCCTGTCGTCCTCGCCGATCACCGCCGACACCTATGAGGGCCGTCGTCAGGTCCAGTCGAACACTCTGCTCAAGACCGTCCACGACGCCCTGACCGAGAACCGGGTCGACCTCTATCTGCAGCCTGTCGTGACCCTGCCCCAGCGCCGCACCGTCTTCTACGAGAGCTTCACCCGCCTGCGCGATCCGTCCAACCGGATCATGATGCCCGCCGAATACCTGTCCGTGGCCGAGGGCGAGGGCCTACTGCCCGCCATCGACAACCTGCTGCTGTTCCGCTGCGCCCAGATCGTGCGCCGCCTGGCGCGGCAGGACCGCAAGGTCGGGGTCTTCTGCAACGTGTCGCTGGCCTCGCTGGGCGACGAGACCTTCTTCCCGCAGTTCCTGGATTTCCTCAGCCAGAACCGCGACCTGAAGGAGGCCCTGATCTTCGAACTGGGTCAGGCCACCTTCGACGCGCGCGGCGCCGCCGAGGCCCGCAACATGGCCAAGCTGGCCGACCTGGGCTTCCGCTTCTCCATCGACAAGGTGCAGACCCTGGATCTGGACTTCGCCGACCTGCAGCGCTCGGACGTGCGCTTCATCAAGATCTCGGCCGATCTGCTGATCGAACAACTGCTGGATCTGGACGGCGCCACGCCCCTGGCCTCGCAGCCCGACATCCAGGCCGCCGACTTCGCCCCCCTGACGCGTCGCTATGGCCTCGAACTGATCGCCGAAAAGGTCGAGAGCGAGAAGCAGGTCGTCGACATCCTCGAACTCGACATCGGCATGGGCCAAGGCCACCTGTTCGGCGAGCCCCGCGCCATCAAGGAAGCCGTCCTGGCCGAGACGGATCCCCCGGCCGAGTTCGTCCGCGCGACGCTGCATTCGGCCGAACAACGCCGCCGGTTCTGATCCCGCAGCCGAAAGCCGCCAGACAGCGGCGCCGCGCGCCGCGCTAATGCGGCATGACCGACGCCTCCCCCGCCCTCGATTGGCCCCGTATCGCTGACGACCTGAATGTCCGGGGCTGGGCCGTCGTGGGGCCGCTGCTGACGCCCGCGACGTGCGAGACCCTGCAGGCCCTCTACGACCAGCCCGAACGGTTCCGCAGCCGCATCGTCATGCAGCGCCACGGCTTCGGACAGGGCGAGTATCAGTATTTCGCTGACCCGCTGCCCGATCTCCTGCCCCGGCTGCGGGCGCGGCTCTATGCGGGTCTGGCGCCGGTCGCCAACGGCTGGGCGGCGCGGCTGGAGCGGCCGAGCTTTCCCGATAATCTCGATGAGCTGACCGCCCAGTGCCGGGCGGCGGGTCAGACACGGCCGACCTCGCTGATGCTGCGCTACGGCCCCGGCGACTACAACCGGCTGCATCAGGATCTCTACGGCGATCTCGTCTTCCCGCTGCAGGCCGCGATCCTGCTCAGCGATCCGGCCGAGTTCGCGGGCGGCGAGTTCGTTCTGGTCGAGCAGAAACCCCGGTCCCAGTCACAGGCCCACGTCGTGCCGCTGAAACAGGGCGAGGCCGTCATCTTCGCCGTGCGCGAACGGCCCGTCGCCGGCACGCGCGGCGACTATCGCGTGCAGATGCGCCACGGGGTCAGCACGGTGCGCGCGGGCAAGCGAATGACCTTAGGGCTGATCTTTCATGATGCAGCGTGAACCCTTCTCCCCTTGCGGGAGAAGGTGGCAGGCGAAGCCTGACGGATGAGGGGTCGCGCCGCGCTCTGGTCACGCGCCTTCATCAACTGTCGCAAGACCCCTCATCCGAGCCCTTCGGGCCCACCTTCTCCCTCAAGGGGAGAAGGAAGAAAAAGGCCCCTTCGCCGGAGCGAAGGGGCCTGATCCCTTAGGCCTTCTGGGCGTCCAGCCACCGCACCGCGTCGGCGTCGCGGGCCGACAGGTCGGGGAAGTCGGCGTCGGAGCCGACGTCCGGCACCCGGCGCCACGAGCGGGCGCACTTGGGATGGTCGGCGGTCTTCACCTCGACCGTCACGGCGTCGCCGCCGACCACAAGCTCGGCGCCCGAGGTGCGGAACACCTCGGCGGCGTCCAGGCCGTCGAACGGGGCGAAGGCCGCCGCCGGACCGGTCACCACCGGCCAGGCGTCAAGCGCCCCGCCGATCAGCTTGTCGCGGCGCGCGGCTTCCAGCGCCTCGTTGACGATCTCCAGCACCGTATTGACCCCGGCCCAGCGCTCGGCCTCGGCCGGGTTGCGCCATTGGCCGGGCGTGTCCGGGATGACGCGGGCGCAGTTGGTGCCAGCGTCGGGGAAGCGCGTCGTCCAGGCTTCTTCCATGGTGAAGGGCGTCAGGGGCGCCAGCCAGGCGGTCAGGCGCATGAAGACCTCGTCCATCACCGTGCGGGCGGCGCGGCGACGGAGGCTGTCGGGACGGTCGCAATAGAGGCTGTCCTTGCGCACGTCGAAATACAGCGCCGACAGGTCGCCCGAGCAGAACTCCAGCACCGGACGGACCACATCCTGGAAGCGGTAGTCGCGGTAGGCCTCGCGCACCTGGCCGTCCAGTTCCCACAGGCGATGCAGGATGAACTGGTCCAGCGGCGGCATCTGGTCGTAGGGCAGGCGTTCGGCCTCGTCGAAGCCGTTCAGCGCGCCCAGCAGGTAGCGGACCGTGTTCCTAAGCTTGCGATAGGCGTCGACCGTGGTCTGCAGGATCTGCTTCCCGATCCGCTGGTCCTCGGCATAGTCCACCAGGGCGACCCAGAGGCGCAGGATGTCGGCGCCCGACTCCTTGATGACGACAGCCGGGTCGGTGGTGTTGCCACGCGACTTCGACATCTTCTCGCCGTTCTCGTCCTGGGTGAACCCATGGGTCAGGACGGCGTCATAGGGGGCGCGGCCGCGCGTGCCGGAGCCTTCCAGCAGGTTGGACTGGAACCAGCCGCGGTGCTGGTCGGAGCCTTCCAGATAGAGGTCGGCGGGCCAGTGCGACGGGCGGTCGCCCTTATAGCCGTGCGCCGGATCGCGGGCTTCCAGGGTGAAGGCGTGGGTGCAGCCCGAGTCGAACCAGACGTCGAGGATGTCCTGGATCTTCTCGAAGCGGTCGGCGTCGTGCGCGCCCAGGAAGTCCGCGTCGGGCCGGTCGAACCAGGCGTCGGCGCCGCCCTCGGACACGGCCTTCAGGATGCGAGCGTCGACCTCGGGGTCATGCAGGGGCTGGCCGGTCTGCTTGTCCACGAACATGGCCAGAGGCGTGCCCCAGGCGCGCTGGCGGCTGATCAGCCAGTCGGGGCGGCCCTCAACCATGGAGCGGATGCGGTTCTTGCCCGCCGCCGGGTGGAAGGCGGTGGCGTCGATGGCCGTCAGGGCCTTCTCGCGCAGGGTGTCGCCGCCGTCGAGCGGCTCGTCCATTCGGATGAACCACTGCGGCGTATTGCGGAAGATGATCGGGGCCTTGGAGCGCCACGAGTGCGGGTAGGAGTGCTCCATCCGGCCGCGCGCCAGCAGGTTGCCGGCCTCGATCAGCTTTTCCATCACCGCGCCGTTGGCGGGGCCGAACTTGCCGGTCTTCTTGCCCTCGGTCTCCAGCACCTTGAAGCCGGCGAACAGGGGGACGTGCTCGTAGTAGGCGCCGTCAGCGTCCACCGTATCCGGCACCTCCCGATGACCGTGGGCCAGCCAGACGGCATAGTCGTCCGCGCCGTGGCCGGGCGCGGTGTGGACAAAGCCGGTGCCGGCGTCGTCGGTGACATGGTCGCCGGCCAGCAGCGGCACCGAGAAGCCGTAGCCGTTATCCAGCGCCGCCAGCGGGTGGGCGCACTCCAGGCCCGACGGGTTGATGCCGTCGACGCGGGTGAAGCCGCTGATCTTGGCCGCCTTGAACACGTCCTCGGCCAGCTTGTCGGCGATGATGAAGCGGTCGCCGGGCTTGGCCCAGGGCTCATAGTCCAGGCCCTGCTCCAGCGCCGTGACCTCATACAGCCCATAGGCGATGTCGGGGCCGTAGCTGATGGCCCGGTTGGCCGGGATGGTCCAGGGCGTGGTCGTCCAGATCACCACCGAGGGCGTCGCCGCGCGGAAGGCCAGCAGGTCGTCCGGGTGGCTGTCCGTCGCGCCGATCACCGGGAACTTGACCCAGATCGTGGGCGAAACGTGGTCGTGATACTCGACCTCGGCCTCGGCCAGAGCCGTGCGCTCGACCGGCGACCACATGACGGGCTTGGAGCCGCGATACAGCTGATCGGAGTTCTTGAACTTGTGGAACTCGGCGACGATGGCCGCCTCGGTCGTGAAGTCCATGGTGGCGTAGCGGTTGGCGAAGTCGCCGGTGATGCCCAGGCGCAGGAACTGGTCGCGCTGCACGTCGATCCAGCCGGCGGCGTATTGGCGGCAGGCGGCGCGGAACTCGGCCTTGGAGACCTCGTCCTTGCGGCGGCCCTTGGCGCGGAACTGCTCCTCGATCTTCCACTCGATCGGCAGGCCGTGGCAGTCCCAGCCGGGGACGTAGTCGACGTCATAGCCGAGCAGGAAACGCGAGCGGACCACGAAGTCCTTCAGCGTCTTGTTCAGGGCGTGGCCGATGTGGATGTCGCCGTTGGCGTAGGGCGGGCCGTCGTGCAGCACATAGAGCGGTGCCTTCTGGGCCTGACGGATGCTGCGCAGATGGCCGTACAGGTCGCCCCACTGGGCCAGGATTTCCGGCTCCTTCTTGGGCAGGCCGCCGCGCATGGGGAAGGGCGTCTCGGGCAGGAAGACGGTGTCGCGATAGTCGCGGCCCGAAACAGCGTCGGAAGCGGTGTCGTTGGTGGCGTCGGCCATGGGAAATCTTTGTCTTGTTCGCGGGCGCCGAGGGGGGGGCGCGGGCGCAGTCTAGCGTGAAGGCCGTTGGACGGCATCGGCGATATTCGATCCCGACGTGCGCGGGGCTAGGCCCTGGGCGCTACGCCGGGCGGCTAATCGAAATCGGACGGATCACGCGAACGGCCATGGTGGAAACGGTCTAGCAGACCGGGCGGCGCCTGCGCCATAGTCGAAGCGAACAGACGGGAGGCGACGGATGCGCATTCAGGCGATGACAGCGGCGGCGGTTCTGGCCCTGACGGCGGCGGCCTGTTCCGGCGCCGACGAGGCCCCGCCCGCCCCGACCGAGGCGCCGGCGCCCCTGCCGCAACCCCTGCCTCTGGGCCGCGAAGGCGCCTATCAGGCCGCGAGCGGCGATCCCGAGGGCTTCGTGCGCGCCCTCTACGCCATCTACGCAGCGCCGGATCGGACCGCGCCGGAACCGGGCCGCGATCCCCTCTACACCCGCACCCTGAACGCCCTGGTCGGTGAGGACTTCCGCCGCGCGACCGGCGGCAAGCCCTGGCTGGACGGCGATCCCGTCTGCGACTGCCAGGACGGCGCGGTCGTCCTGACCTCGGTCGCGGTGACGCAGACGGACCGGAACACCGCCGAAGCCGCCGTCGTCTTCACCGTCGACGGTCAGAAAAGACGCCAGACCCTGAAACTGTCCCGCGAAGCCACGGCCTGGCGGGTCGCCGACGTTCTGGTGGCGGGGCGTCCCGCGCTGTCGGAGAGCCTGCTGAAGGCGATCGGGTAGCGGCGACGAGGACCATATGAGCGCAACATTGTCCTGCAAGAAGGCAGCGCCCGCCACTTCCACGGGGCTTGGCTTGCGATGATTGAAACAGAACGACTGCGTCTGCGTGGTTGGCGCAATAGGGACAAGCCTCGCTTTGTCGAGTTCGCCAATACGCCCTCCATGATGGCGCACATGGGAGGCGTTCGAGCAGCGTCAGAAATTGATGCGCTGATCGATCAACAAATGGCCATGCAGGCCGCTCACGGCCTTTGCATGTGGGCCATGGAAGAGAAAAATTCCGCACGCGTTATCGGGATTTGCGGCCTTCGCTTTGGAGGGCACCCGGGCACCCCCGTCGAAGACGAACTGGAAATTGGGTGGCGGGTTGCGGAAACCGAATGGGGCAAGGGATATGCCCTGGAAGCGGCACAGGCGAGTCTCGCGTGGGGCTGGCGGCACACGGAGCGATCACGGATCGCAGCGTGGACAGTGCTTTCCAATCGGGCTTCATGGGGCTTGATGTTGCGCCTAGGAATGGTGCGGCGCTCCGATCTTGATTTTGACCATCCTCGTTTCGAGCAAGGCCATCCCCTGCAAAGGCACCTCACCTACGTGGCTGAAAGGCCCGCGATGCTCTGATGACGTCGCCTTCTGGCTGCCTGCTGTAACGCGCCCCCAGACGACCGAGCAGCCTTCTTCAGCCCAGCACGGCCCGCGCCGCCGTTGCATCCGCCTCGATCTGCACCTTGAGCGCGTCCAGGCTGTCGAACTTCATCTCGCCGCGCAGGAAGGCGACCAGTTCGGTTTCGACGGTCTGACCGTAGAGGCTTTCGTCGAAGTCCAGCAGCCAGACTTCCAGCAGGGGTGCGTCGATCTCGAACATGGGGCGGACGCCCAGGTTGGCGACGCCCTTGACGACCCGTCCGTCCGGCAGTCGGGTGCGCGTCGCGTAAACCCCATAGGCGGGGCGCATGTAGTCGCCCATGGCGATGTTGGCGGTGGGAACGCCGATGGTGCGGCCGCGCTTGTCGCCGTGGATCACCTCGCCCTGGATGGCGAAGGGGCGGCCCAGGATGGCGGCGGCGCGGGGCATGTCGCCGGCCTTCAAGGCCTCGCGCACGGCCGAGGAGGACAGCTTCAGACCCGAGACGTCATCGATGCGGTCGGTGACGGAGACGGTGAAGCCCAAAGCCTCGCCATAGGACCGCAGCGCCTCGGGCGAGCCGGACCGTCCCTTGCCGAAGGTGAAGTCGAAGCCGACCGCGGCGTGGGTTATGCCCAGACCTTCCGACAGGACGCGACGGGCGAACGCCTCATCGCTCATCGCCGCCAACTCGCGGTCGAAGGGGATCAGATACAGGCGGTCGACGCCCAGCGGGGCCAGGGCGCGCGCCATCTGGTCCGCCGTCATCAGGCGAAAGGGCGCGGCCTCAGGCTGGAACAGGCGGCGCGGATGCGGATCGAAGCTGACCACGCCCAGCGGGACGCCCAGCCGTTCGGCGGCGGCGCGGGCCGTGGCGATCACCGCCTGATGGCCCCGATGCACCCCGTCGAAGGCGCCGACGGCGACCGCCGCCCCGCGCTGCGAGACGGGCAGGTTGCGCCAGCCGCGGATCACCTCGACCGTCACCGGCTTCAGCCCTTGGCGGGCTTGCGACGCCGGGGGACGCGGACGACGGCGACGCCGTCCATGATCAGCTTGTCCTCGACAAAGCCTTCGCATTTCAGCGTGGCGCGCGCGCTTTCCTGCTCGACCTCCATCACCGTGATGACGATGCGCACCGTGTCGTCGATCCGCACCGGGAAATGGAAGGCCAGGGTCTGGGAGATATAGATCGCCCCCGCGCCCGGCAGGATGGTGCCGACCACGGCCGAGCCAAAGGCGGCGCTGAGCAGGCCGTGAGCGATGCGGCCGCGATAGGCGGTCTTGGCCGCGAAGGCCTCGTCCAGATGCACCGGATTGAAGTCGTCCGACGCCTCGGCGAACAGGCGAATTCGGTCCTCGGTGACGTGGACCGTCTTCTCTGCGGCCATGCCGACGTGGAGTTCATCGAGGATGTAACCGCCCGACGGGTGCTGTGTGACGTATTCGACCATAGCCGGGCTTTACGGCAGGTGTGACGAAATGGCGAGCCTCACCACGCCAGTTCGAGCGCGGCGTAGCGGGCGAAGGTCGTCTCGGCCCGGAGCAACTCGGCCGCGCGGGCCGGATCCAGCGTGCCATCCGCCGCCTTGGCGGCGTCGCCGTGGATGCCCTGGGCGATGAACAGGCAGTCCAGCGCCTGCTCGGCGGCGCCCAGAACGTCCGTCACCACGCCGTCGCCGATGCACAGGACGCGCGAGCGGTCGACGGGGCGGCCCATCAACGCCTGCGCCTCGCGCAGCGCCAGTTCATAGATGGGTCCGAACGGCTTGCCGGCCATGACCACCCGCCCGCCCATCGATTCGTAGAGATCGGCGATCGCGCCGCCGCAATAGATGATCTGGTCGCCGCGCTGGACGATGCGATCGGGGTTGGCGCAGATCATCTCCAGATCGCGCGCGACCGCGGGGACCAGCCGTTCACGGTAATCCTCAGGCGTCTCGTTCGCATCGTCGTAGGGACCGGTGACGGAGATGAAGGCGGCGTCCGCGGCGTCGTGAGCGCTCTCGAGGTTCAGGCCCTCATACAGCACGAAGTCGCGGTCCGGGCCGATGATCCAGGCGGGGCCGGGCGCGCGGCGGGTCAGTTCGGCGCGGGTGGCGTCGCCCGAGGTGACGAAGGCCTTCCAGCTGTCGCGTGGCACGCCCAGGGCGTCCAGTTGCGCAACAACGTCCGACGACGGCCGCGGCGAGTTGGAGATCAGGACGACATGGCCGCCCTTTTCGTTGAACTTGGTCAGGGCCGTGCAGGCCGTGGGCCAGCTCTCGCGGCCATTGTGGATCACGCCCCAGACGTCGCACAGCAGGATGTCATAATCGTCGGCGACGGCGGACAGGCGAGGCAGGGCGTGAGGCAGGGTCATAGGCCGGTTATAGCCGCCGGGACGCCGGGGGAAAGGCCGCAAGCGCCCCCTCCCCGCCATGGGGCGTGGTCGCTTTCCCTCTTCGCCCTCGCCTCTCTTCCTGCTAACCGGCTTTCAGCATGAAAATACCTCGCATCGCCTACGCCGCCTACGGCATCGCCCTGGCCGTCATCGTCCTGGACCAGTTGACCAAGGCTTGGGTCCTGGGCGTGATCGACGCCTCGCACATCTCGCAGATCCGCGACGGCTATCGCATCGCCGAGGTCGCGCCGCCGGTCTTCAACCTGACCTATGTGCTGAACACGGGCGTCAGCTTCGGCCTGTTCGGCGGCGGCGCCGGGCGCTGGATCCTCAGCGCCTTCTCCGTCCTGGTCGCAGCCGTCCTGGCCTGGTGGGCGACGCGCGCGGATCGGCGGCTGCTGGTCGCGGCCATCGGTCTGGTCATGGGCGGCGCCCTGGGCAACGTCTTCGACCGCATCCGCTTCGGCGGGGTCGTGGACTTCCTCGACTTCTCGGGAACGGGCCTGTTTCCGTGGATCTTCAACGTCGCCGACAGCGGCATTACGGTCGGCGTCGTCCTGCTGATCCTCGACAGCTTCCTGTCAGAACGTCGTCCGACGGTTGGCGCGGCCAACGAAAAGTCGTAATCACCCCCTCTTCACTATCGTCCCGAGCCAGCGCCATTGGGCGCGCCTCCCGGAGCCGAGCTGACCCTATGCGTATCCGTAGCGCCTTCACCGTGGCCCTTTTCGCCACCACCGCCCTCAGCCTGACCGCCTGTTCGAGCATGAAACAGAGCATCGGCCTGACCAAGGTCGTGCCGGACGAGTTCGTCACCGTCGCCAGCGCGCCCCTGTCGGTGCCGCCGGAATACGGCCTGACCCCGCCCTCGCCGGGCCAGCCGCGTCCGCAGGAACTGGCCCCCGAAAGCGCCGCCCGTCAGATCCTGCTGGGTCAGCGCCAGGCCGTGACCCGCACCGGCGGCGAACAGGCCCTGGCCGCTCAGGCCGGCGCCGACCGCGCCGACCCCCTGGCCCGCTATGTCGTCGACGACGAGTTCGGCGACCTGGCCCACAAGGAAGAGGGCTGGGCCAACCGCGTCATGTTCTGGCGCAAGAATGATCCGGCCACCCAGGCGCCGACCGTCAGCCAGACTACCCAGGGCGCCGTGACCATCGACGCCAACTCCGAACACGCGCGGCTTCAAGCCCTGACCGGCGCGCAACAGGGCATCACCATCGCCCCGCGCAAGGATCGCGGCTTCAAGCTGCCGGGCCTGTAAGAAGGCCGAATGGCCAAGAGATCAAGGGGCGCGTTCGTTTCGGCGGACGCGCCCTTTTTCGTTAGCGCATCTTCTTTCCTCCCCATTTCATGGGGAGGTGGCGCGGCGGCGAAGCCGACGAGACGGAGGGGGCGACCCGCCGTCAGGCCGTCAGGACGCGCGGCAGTTTGAACGAGACGGTCTCGCGCTCGCCGTCGTCCTCGGTCACGGTCGCGTCGAAGCGTCCGCGGATGGCCTCGATCAGGGCCTCGATCAGCGGCTCGGGCGCCGAGGCCCCGGCGGTCACGCCGACGGTCGTCACGCCGTCGAACCACGACCAGTCCACATCGCGCGCGTCATCGACCAGCCGCGCGTCGCCGGCCCCCGCCTTCAGAGCCACATCGACCAGACGGGCCGAGTTGGACGAGTTCTTGGAGCCGACCACCAGCACCAGCTGGCAGCCCTCGCCCAGGCGCTTGACCGCTTCCTGCCGGTTGGTGGTGGCGTAGCAGATGTCTTCCTTGTGCGGGTCCGGCAGTTCCGGGAAGCGCCGCTTCAGCGCCGCCAGAATGTCGGCGGTGTCGTCCACCGACAGGGTGGTCTGGGTGGCGTAGGCCAGAGGCTGGTCGCCGGGGCGCTGGAAGGTCTCCGCGTCCGCCGCCGTCTCGACCAGGCTGATGGCGCCGGGCGGCAACTGGCCCATGGTGCCGACGACCTCGGGGTGGCCCGCGTGGCCGATCAGGATGATGTGCCGGCCCGCCGCGTGATGGCGCTCGGCCTCGACATGGACCTTGGACACCAGGGGGCAGGTGGCGTCGAGGAACAGAAGTTCGCGCGACCGCGCCGTGGCGGGGACCGACTTGGGCACCCCGTGCGCCGAGAAGACGACCGGCCGGTCGTCGGGGCATTCGTCCAGTTCCTTGACGAAGACCGCCCCCATGCCCTTCAGCCGTTCGACGACATGGCGGTTGTGGACGATCTCGTGGCGGACATAGACGGGGGTGCCGAATTTCTCGATGGCGCGCTCCACGATCTGGATCGCCCGGTCCACCCCGGCGCAGAAGCCGCGCGGCGTGGCGAGGCGCACGCTCAGGGGGCGGCGCTCAAGGGCGGAGGGCGAGCCAGAGGACGAGACTGAGGACAAGACGGGCGCGTTCATGGCTGGAACCTAGTCGCTCGCGCGCCTTCCCGCCACCGGCTGCATGGTCGCGTTTGCCGCGCCTCGCTTTAGCCGCTATCACCACCGAGCGTGGCCTGGTCGGACGCCCGATCGTCCCGCGCCCCTTTCGACTGCCGGAAAGCTCCTGATGCGTCGCGTCCTGACCGCCCTCGCCGCCCTCTCCCTCGCGGCCGCGCTGATTCCCCAATCCGCCGAGGCCCAGTCTCGCGGCCGCCAAGGCGGCCAGAAAAGCGGCAGCCAGTCGCCGGATCAGGGCACGTCGCAGCGCTCGCGCGAGGTGCGCATCGCCCCGTTGAACCGCCGCGCCAACGCCGGCCCCTGCCCCTATGTGAAGGTGCTCTACGACGCGGCCCGCTATGTCGAGCTGGCCGACTTCAACCGCCCCTCGGCCGCGGGCGTCGGCTTCACGGGCGAGATCGAAGGCGTCTCGGCCGACTGCGCCTATCGCGGCGCCGATCCGATCCGTCTGGACTTCAACATCCTGTTCAACCTCGGCAAGGGACCGCAAGCCAGCGGCGACACCCGCACCTATCGCTATTGGGTGGCGGTGACCGAGCGGAACACGGCCGTCCTGGCCAAGGAATATTTCGACCTGCCGGTCAATTTCGACGGGCAGCAGACCGCCTCGATCCAGAAGGCCGAGTCCATCGTCATCCCCCGCGCCGACGCCACCACCAGCGGCAACAACTTCGAGGTCCTGATCGGCTTCGACGTCACGCCCGAAATGGCCGAGTTCAACCGCTCGGGCAGCCGCTTCCGCGTCACCGCCGGCCAGACCCAACCGAACGACTAATGACCGATCTCAGAACCTCCCTGGGCGAAGCGGTAGCCGCCGCCTTCGCCGCCGAAGGCGTGGACGCCGCTCTCGCCCGCGTCGTCGCCTCCGACCGTCCCGATCTGGCCGACTTCCAGTCGAACGGCGCGCTTGCCGCCGCCAAGGCGCTGAAGGCCAATCCGCGTGAGCTGGCCGCCAAGGTCGCCGAGCGCCTGGCCGCCGACCCGCGCCTGTCGTCGGTCGAAGTCGCCGGTCCCGGCTTCATCAACCTGAAGCTCTCCAACGCCGCCCTGGCGCAGCGCGCCGCCGAGGTCGCCGCCGACATGACCCTAGCCGGCGCCTCGCTGAACACGCCCGCGCGCAAGGTCGTCATCGACTACGCCGGCCCCAACGTGGCCAAGCCGATGCACGTCGGCCACCTGCGCTCGTCGATCATCGGCGAGAGCCTGAAGCGCCTGTTCCGCTTCCGCGGCGACATCGTCTGGGGCGACGCCCACTTCGGCGACTGGGGCTTCCAAATGGGCCTGCTGATCACCGCTTGCGGCGACGAGCATCTGGCCGACGCCTTCATGGCCGACGGCGACGGTCCCTTCCCCCCCGACAGCCCGGTCACGCTGGAAGACCTTGAGCGCCTCTATCCGCAGGCCGCCGCCAAGGCCAAGGAAGACCCCGCCTTCCGCGACCGCGCCCGCAAAGCGACGGCCGAACTGCAGGGCGGCCGTCCGGGCTACCGCGCGCTGTGGGCTCATTTCGTCGCCGTCAGCCGCACCGCGCTGGAGCGTGAGTTCGGCGCGCTCGACGTCACCTTCGACCTGTGGAACGGCGAGAGCGACGCCGATCCCCTGATGCCCGAAATGCTGGCGCACCTGAAGGAGACCGGCCTGCTGGTCGAGGACGACGGCGCCCAGGTGGTTCACGTCGCCAGGCCCGGCGAGACCCGCAAGAAGAAGCTGGCCGACGGTTCGGTCATCGAGGCCGCCAGCCCGCCGCCCCTGCTGGTGGTTTCGTCGGAAGGCTCGGCCATGTACGGCACGACCGATCTGGCCACGATCCTCGACCGCCGCAAATCCATCGATCCCGACCTGATCCTCTACGTCGTCGACGAGCGTCAGGCCGAGCATTTCGAACAGGTCTTCCGCGCCGCCTATCTGGCCGGCTACGCCCCCGAGAAGTCGCTGGAGCACCTCGGCTTCGGCACCATGAACGGCGCCGACGGCAAGCCGTTCAAGACCCGCGCGGGCGGGGTGCTGAAGCTGCACGACCTGATCACCATGGCCACCGACAAGGCGCGCGAGCGTCTGCACGAGGCCAAACTCGGCGACGACCTGCCGGAAGCCGAGTTCGAGGACATCGCCCGCAAGGTGGCGGTGGCGGCGCTGAAGTTCGCTGACCTGTCGAACAACCGCACCACCTCCTACGTCTTCGACCTCGACCGCTTCATGAGCTTCGAGGGCAAGACCGGCCCCTATCTGCTGTATCAGGCCGTGCGGGTGAAATCCCTGCTGCGCAAGGCGGCCGATCAGGGCGTCGCGACCGCCGCCATCGCCATCAACGAACCGGCCGAGCGCGACCTGGCCCTGACGCTGGACGCCTTCGACGCGGCCACGGCCGACGCCTATGACAAGCGTTCGCCCAACCTGATCGCCGAGCACGCCTATCGGCTGGCGCAGAGTTTCTCGAAATTCTACGCCGCCTGCCCGATCCTGGTCGCGCCCGACGCCGCCACCAAGGGCTCGCGCCTGGCCCTGGCCGCCGCCAGCCTGCACCAGCTCGAACAGGCGCTGGAACTGCTGGGCATCGAGACGCCGGAGCGGATGTAAGTACTGCTTCCTTCTCCCGGTGGGAGAAGGTGGCCCGAAGGGCCGGATGAGGGTCGAGGCTTTCAATCGGTGTGAGCCGTTGCGCTGCGGCTTACGCCGACGGACGCCCCAGCCCCTCACCCTTTCGCCTTACGGATCGCTTCGCTCTCCGAGGCTCAAGCCCTCTCCCGCCGGGAGAGGGTCGGCAGATGACGGTCGGGAACGGGTTCGCTAAGGTCGGGGCCAAGTTACGGAGCCTCCCCCATGTCCCTCGACGCCTTCATCGCCGGTCTGCCCAAGGCCGAACTGCACCTGCACATCGAAGGCTCGCTGGAGCCCGAACTGATGTTCGAACTGGCGCAGCGCAACGGCGTCGCCATCCCCTATGACAGCGTCGAGGCCGTGCGCGCGGCCTATGACTTCTCCAACCTTCAAGACTTCCTCGACATCTACTACGCGGGCGCGGCCGTGCTCCTGACGCGTCGGGACTTCGAGGACCTGGCCTTCGCCTATTTCCAGCGCGCCGCCGCCGACAACGTCCGCCACGCCGAGATCTTCTTCGATCCCCAGACCCACACCGACCGGGGCGTGCCCTTCGGCGTGGTGGTCGAGGGCCTGATCGCGGGCATGGACCGGGCCAAGGCGGAACTGGGCGTGACCAGCGGCGTGATCCTCAGCTTCCTGCGTCATCTGTCCGAGGACGAAGCCTTCGCCACGCTGGAGGCCGCAAAGCCCTATCTGCACCACTTCATCGGCGTCGGGCTGGATTCGTCCGAGGTCGGCCATCCGCCGGCCAAGTTCCAGCGCGTCTTCGCCGCCGCCCGTGAACTGGGTCTGAAGCTGTGCGCCCACGCCGGCGAGGAAGGCCCGCCCGCCTATGTCCACGAGGCGCTGGACCTGCTGCACATCGACCGCATGGACCATGGCAACCGCTCGATGGAGGACGAGGGCCTGATCGAACGCCTGGCTGCGTCCCAGATGACGCTGACGGTCTGCCCGCTGTCGAACCTGAAGCTGCGCGTGGTCAAGGACCTGAAGGACCACCCGGTCCCCGAGATGCTGCGCCGCGGCCTGCACGTCACCCTGAACTCGGACGACCCCTCCTATTTTGGCGGCTATGTGAACGCCAACTACATCCAGCTGGCGAAGGCCGTGGGCCTGACGCGGGAGCAGGTCGTGCTGCTTGCCAAGAACAGCTTCGAGGGCAGCTTCCTGCCCGAGGCCGACAAGGCGGCGCGGATCGCCGAGGTCGAGACCTACGCGGCGGCGCACTGATCCCTCCTATCGTCATCCCGGACGAGCCGCAGGCTCGATCCGGGACCGCCGGAAGCGCAAACGTTTGAATGTCGAGTCCTTGGCGGTCCCGGCTCTGCGCCTCGCGATGCGAGGCTTGGCCGGGATGACGGAGTGAAGGTTAGGCCGCCGCGATCTGATCGACCTCGTGGGCCGAGCCCAGGGCCACGGGGATGCGCTGGTGCAGGGCGGTCGGGGTCACGTCCAGAATGGCCTGGGTCCCGTCCGTCGTCGCCTTGCCGCCCGCCTGTTCGATCAGGAAGGCCATGGGATTGCCTTCGTACATCAGGCGCAGCTTGCCGGGCTTGTTCGGCTCGCGCTTGTCCCACGGATACAGGAACACCCCGCCGCGCATCAGGATGCGGTGCACGTCGGCCACCATGGCGGCGACCCAGCGCATGTTGAAATTCTTGCCCCGGGGACCGTCGGCGCCCGCCAGGCAGCCGGCGATGTAGCGCTGCACGCTTTCGGCCCAGTGGCGCTGGTTCGACATGTTGATGGCGAACTCCTTGGTGTCCGCCGGGACCGTGATCGTGCCGTGCGTCATCAGCCACTGGCCGTCGTGCGACAGGGTGAAGCCCGCAACGCCCTGGCCCGTCGTCAGCACCAGCATGGTCTGGCCGCCGTAGAGGCAGTAGAGGGCCGCGGCCTGCTGGCGGCCCGGTTGCAGGAAGTCGGCCTCGCTCGGCGGGGCCGACGGCGATTTCAGCACCGAGACGATGGTGCCGACCGGGGCGTTGATGTCGATGTTGGACGAGCCGTCCAGCGGATCGAACAGGACCAAGTATTGGCCCGCCGGGTTCGTCGCCGGCTGGACCGTGTCCATTTCCTCGGACGCCACGCCCGCCACGACCGGGCAGGCCAGCAGGGCGTGGGTCAGGATGTCGTTGGCGATGACGTCGAGCTTTTTCTGCTCCTCATCCTGCACGTTGACCGCGCCCGATGCGCCCAGAGCCCCGACCAGGGCCCCGCCCGACACCACCTTGCGGATTTCGACGCAGGCGGCGGCGACGACCGTCAGGGTCTGGGTCAGGCCCTGCGGCAGGTTGAGCGACGCAAGGTGGGCGGCGAGGTCGGTGCGGGCGGTCATGGCGTCCTTCAATCCTGTCGCGAGGGCGGCGTTTGCGCTCCTCATGGCCCTTCGGATCGTACACGGCAAGCCCGGCGCCGCTTGACTTCGCGCCGGAGTCGGGGCCTTAGGTCGCACGCTCTCGCGGGAGAGATCGACGGTCGCGCAGCGGCTGTCGGAGCCGAAGGCGCAACCGCCCCGGAAACGCTCAGGCAAAAGGACCGCGAAAGCGCACGGACGCTGGAAAGTCGCCGTATGGCGCGCCGACGGAGCAAGGCCGACCTCGATCGGGGGGCGGTCGGAATCTCTCAGGCTTCAGGACAGCGGGGGCGCGACGACGGCGAAGCTATCGCCGCAACCCGCGACCCGGAGTGCGCCATGAGCGACCAGGCCCTGAAGACCACCCCTCTCAACGCCGCGCACCGCGCGCTGGGCGCCCGCATGGTCGGCTTCAGCGGCTATGACATGCCGGTCCAGTATGAGGGCGTTCTGGCGGAACACCGCTGGACCCGCGAACATGCCGGCCTGTTCGACGTCTCGCACATGGGCCAGGCCCGCATCACCGGCCATGACGCAATTCAACAGTTCCAGCGCTTCGTGCCCGGCGACTACGAGATCCTGAAGGCCGGCAAGCAGAAGTATTCCCTGCTGCTGAACGCCGAGGGCGGCATCATGGACGACCTGATGGCGGGCAAGCCCGACCATGACGGCCTCTATGTCGTGGTCAACGCCGGCAACAAGGACGCCGACTTCGCCTTCCTCAACGCCAACCTAGCCGGCGACGCCAAGCTGGTCGTCCTCGACGACCGCGCCCTGCTGGCGATCCAGGGACCGGAAGCCGCCGAGGTCATGGCCGCGCACGAGCCGGTCCTGGCCGAGATGGGCTTCATGGATTCGGCCCGCCTGATGCTGTTCGGCGTCGACTGCTTCGTCTCGCGCTCGGGCTACACCGGCGAGGACGGCTATGAGATTTCCGTGCCGAACGCCGACGCCGAGCGCGTCTGGAACCTGCTGCTGTCCGACGCTCGCGTGAAACCGATCGGTCTGGGCGCCCGCGACTCCCTGCGCCTCGAAGCCGGCCTGCCGCTGCACGGCCACGACGTCGACGCCACGACCAGCCCGGTCGAGGCCGCGCTGACCTTCGCCCTGTCCAAGTCGCGCAAGGAAGCCGCCGACTTCAACGGCGCCGAGCGTATCCTCAAGGAACTGGCCGACGGCCCGTCGCGCGTCCGCGTCGCCCTGCACGTCAAGGAAGGCGCCCCGGCCCGTGAAGGCGCCGAGATCGCCGACGCTGACGGCGCCGTCATCGGCGTCATCACCTCGGGCGGCCCCTCGCCGACCCTGGGCCGCAACATCGCCATGGGCTACGTCCCGCCAGCCTTCGCCGCGCTGGGAACGGACCTGAAAGTCATCGTGCGCGGCAAACCCGCCGCCGCCGAAGTCGTCGCCACCCCCTTCGTGGCGACCCGCTACTATCGGAAGCCGAAGGCCTAACGCCCTCTCATTCCGTCATTCTCGGGCCTGTCCCGAGGATCCAGAAACACCGACGCCCGCCGTCGGATCACGACTTCCCAAGCTGGGGGTCTGGATCCTCGGCACAAGGCCGAGGATGACGAGTTAAACAGGCTGCTTCGGCCGCATGAGGAAGATCGAAATGCGCTTCACCAAGGATCACGAGTGGGTTCGCCTCGAGGGCGACGTCGCCACAGTCGGCATCTCCAAGCACGCTGCTGACGCCCTGGGCGACGTGGTGTTCGTCGAGACGCCGGAAGCCGGCAAGAGCTTCAACCAGGGCGACAGCTTCGCCGTGGTCGAAAGCGTCAAGGCCGCCTCGGACGTCTACGCCCCCGTCTCGGGCGAAGTGGTCGAGGGCAACGCCGCCCTGGCCTCGGCCCCGGAAACCGTCAACGCCGATCCCGAAGGCGAAGGCTGGTTCGCCAAGATCAGGATTTCGGACGCTTCGCAGGTCGAAGCCCTGATGGATCAGGCCGCCTACGACGCCTTCCTCGCCACCCAGTAAGACCCGTCGTCCCCGGACGGCGCGGCGCGCCGGTCCGGATCGCCGGATTTCCCGCCGCTTGAAGCGCTCCCGGACGTCGCCTTCCGCGACCTCCGGGATGCCGCCGAGGACCCCCGATGCGCTACCTCCCCCTGACGCCCGACGACCGTGAGGCCATGCTGGCCGCCATCGGCGCCCAATCCATCGACGACCTGTTCATCGACGTGCCGCAGGCCGCGCGCCGCGACGGCTTTGTCGACCTGCCCCGCGTGGCCGGCGAAATGGAGGTCGAACGCGCCCTCTCGGCCATGGCGGGCAAGAACGCCACGGCCTCGACCGTGCCCTTCTTCTGCGGCGCCGGCGCCTACAAGCACCACGTCCCGGCCACGGTCGATCACGTGATCCAGCGGTCGGAATTCCTGACCAGCTACACCCCCTACCAGCCGGAAATTGCCCAAGGCACGCTGCAGTACCTGTACGAGTTCCAGACCCAGGTCGCGAACCTGACCGGGATGGAAGTCGCCAACGCCTCCCTCTATGACGGCTCGACCGCCATGGCCGAAGGCGTGCTGATGGCCACCCGCGTGACCCGTCGCAATAAGGCGGTGATCTCAGGCGGGGTGCACCCCCACTACGTCAAGGCGACCGAGACCGTGGTTCACGCCGTCGGCGTCGAGACCCAGGTCCTGAGCGCCGCCGTTGACGCCGAAGACGCCGTCATCGCCGCCATCGACAAGGACACGGCCTGCGTCGTCGTCCAGACCCCCAACGTCTTCGGCACCGCCACCGACGTGACCAAGATCGCCGAGGCCGCCCACGCCGCCGGCGCCCTGCTGATCGTCGTGGTCACGGAAGCCGTGTCGATGGGCCTGCTCAAGTCGCCAGGCGAAATGGGCGCCGACATCGTCGCGGCCGAAGGCCAGTCGATCGGCAACGCCCTGAACTTCGGCGGCCCCTACATCGGCCTGTTCGCCACCCGCGAGAAGCTGCTGCGCCAGACGCCCGGCCGCTACTGCGGTGAAACCGTCGACGCCGACGGCCGTCGCGGCTTCGTCCTGACCCTGTCGACGCGCGAGCAGCACATCCGCCGCGACAAGGCCACGTCGAACATCTGCACCAACTCGGGCCTCTGCTGCCTGGCCTTCACCATCCACATGAGCCTGCTGGGCGAGACGGGCCTGCGCCAACTGGCCCTGCTCAACCACGAGAAGGCCGTCGCCACGCGCGACGCCCTGGCCGCCATTCCGGGCGTCGAGGTCCTGACCCCCCGCTTCTTCAACGAGTTCGCCGTCAAGCTGCCCAAGAACGCCGCTGAGGTGGTGCAGACCCTGGCCGACCACGGCATCCTGGCCGGCGTGCCCTACAGCCGTTTGGCCCCGGAAGCGGGTCTGGACAATGTCCTGCTGGTCGCCGCGACCGAGACCACCCTGGACGCCGACATCACGATTCTGGCGGGTTCGCTCGCCAAGGTCCTGGCGGCCTGAGCGGAGATAGAACCATGAGCACGATGAACACTGTCGGCCGCCCGACCACCCCGAACGCCACGCCGGACAACGACTACAAGCACCCGACCCTGACCGGCGGACGCGGCCTGCTGCAGGACGAGATCCTGATCTTCGAGGGCGAAGGCTGGGGCAAGACCGGCGTCGACCTGCCCAAGCCCGCCACCGACGGTTCGGACCTGGGCGACCTGGTCCGCAAGGACCCGATTGGTCTTCCTGGCCTGTCGGAGCCCGAGGCCATGCGCCACTATGTGCGCCTGAGCCAGAAGAACCACGCCATCGACCTGGCCATCTATCCGCTGGGTTCGTGCACGATGAAGCACAACCCGCGCCTGAACGAGAAGATGGCGCGTCTGCCGGGCTTCTCGGACATCCACCCGCTGCAGCCGCAATCGACGGTTCAGGGCGCGCTGGAGCTGATGGACCAACTGGCCCACTGGCTGAAGACGCTGACGGGCATGCCCGCGGTGGCCCTGTCGCCCAAGGCCGGCGCCCACGGCGAACTGTGCGGCCTGATGGCCATCCGCGCCGCCCACGAGGCCAAGGGCGAGCATGAACAGCGCCGCAAGGTGCTGGTTCCGACCTCGGCCCATGGCACCAACCCGGCCACCGCCGCCTTCGTCGGCTATTCGGTGGTCGAGGTCGCCCAGACCGACGACGGCCGCGTGGACGTGGCTGATCTGGCCGCCAAGCTGGGTCCGGACGTGGCGGCCATCATGGTCACCAATCCGAACACCTGCGGCCTGTTCGAGCGCGACATCCTGGAGATCAGCCGCCTGACGCACGAGGCGGGCGCCTACTTCTATTGCGACGGCGCCAACTTCAACGCCATCGTCGGCCGGGTCCGCCCCGGCGACCTGGGCGTCGACGCCATGCATATCAACCTGCACAAGACCTTCTCGACGCCGCACGGCGGCGGCGGCCCGGGCGCGGGCCCGGTCGTGCTGTCGGAAGCCCTGGCCCCCTTCGCGCCCGCTCCGTGGGTCGTGAACACGGGCGACTGCTACAAGCTGGTCGAGCGCGAGGAAGACGAGGCGGCCCAGGCCTTCGGCCGTCTGTGCGCCTTCCAGGGGCAGATGGGCATGTATGTGCGCGCCCTGTCCTACATGATGAGCCACGGCTCTGACGGCCTGCGTCAGGTGGCCGAGGACGCCGTGCTGAACGCCAACTACATCAAGGCCCGCCTGTCGGACCTGATGAGCGTTGCCTTCCCCGAAGGCCCCTGCATGCACGAGGCCCTGTTCGACGACGAATGGCTGAAGGGCACGGACATCACCACGCTCGACTTCGCCAAGGCGATGATCGACGAGGGCTTCCACCCGATGACCATGTATTTCCCCCTGGTCGTCCACGGGGCCATGCTGATCGAGCCGACGGAAACCGAGTCCAAGGCCGAGCTGGATCGCTTCATCCACGCCATGCGCCTGCTGGCCGAGGCGGCGAAAGCCGGCGACGTGGATCGCTTCAAGGGCGCGCCCTTCCATGCGCCGCTGCGGCGTCTGGACGAGACCCGCGCCGCCCGCTCGCCGCGCCTGCGCTGGTCGGCCCCGGAAGGCTCCAACATCGCCGCCGAATAGACGCCCGATCGAGACCTGAAGTAGAGCGCCGTGTCTTTCGAGACACGGCGTTTTGCATTTAGACCCCTCTTACGAAAGCGTCATTCACACGCCACGGTTCGGCCTTGTCGCGCGTGTCTAGGAGAGTGTGACAGCGTCGCTGCGGTCGGTGCGGCCTCCATCAGGAGGACGCCGGCCGGCGCGAGGAGGCGTTGTTGCCTGCCCTCCTCCCCCTAGCCCGTGGCGCCCGTGACCCTGGCCCTGATTTCCTTCCGCGCCCACAGCCGGCCTCGCCAGAGGCCCGGACTGCTGCGTCGTGCGAAGCGGCTGGGGATGATGTCGCTGGGCATGCTGATCATCGGCCTGGGCATTCTGATCGCCCCCCTGCCCGGCCCCGGCGGCGTGCCCGTCATCGCGCTCGGCCTGATTCTGCTGCTGCGCAATTCCTGGTGGGCCAAGCGGCAGTTCATCCGCGCCCAGCACGCCCGGCCGAAGTGGGTCTATCCCTTCCGCCGCCTGATGCGGAAGAACCCGGAGATCGCCCCAGTTTTCTGGCAACAGGCCCTCCGCGCCGAAAAGGTGGTGCTGCGCAAACGCCCGTCCCGCCAGTTGATCCGGGCCCGCAAGCGCGTCCGCCGCTCATTCCGCAAGCTGTTCCGCTAAAAAAAGCCTCATTTCACCGCACACGGTAACGTGAACACCGCCGTAACCCGGTCGGCGATGAACGGCGTATGCTCCCCTCGCGTAGTCAAAAGACAGATAGCGTTGGGAGGCGCTTTTCTCATGATGTCACGCGTAAAACAGGGAATCGTCGCCGGCTTCATTGCGACCGTCGCGGTTTCCATTCTCGAGTTGGTGAACCTGTTGTTCGCCAAGGTCTTCGACCCGTTCCCCGAGGTCGTCGCCAAGATGTTCGGCATGCCGGGCAATCTGGCGGCCGGTTGGGCCATCCACTTCGTCATCGGATCGCTGATCCTGGGGCCGCTTTTCGCGGTCATCTACGACCGGCTGCCAACCAAGACGCCAGAGACCAGGGGCATCCTGTTCGCCGTGGCGGCCTGGGTGGCGATGATGCTGATCATCACCATGATGGGCGACCCGCGCACCTTCACCGGAAGCGCCGGCTTCGGCACCTTCGGCTGGATGCTGATCACGCACATGATCTTCGGCGGCGTGATGGGCAACGTCTTCGCCCGGCTGCTGGCCCGCGAGAAGCGCGCCGCCGGCTTCATCCACGGCGCACCGGCTCACTGATCGAGGCGAACCGCTGAAACGCAAAAGGCCCCGCCGTCGCCGGCGGGGCCTGATGTGTTTGTCGCTATGACAGCGGTCAGTTCAGCTTGACGCCGATCTGGCTGATGGCGGCGTCGATCAGGGCGTCGCCCTTGGCGCCGGCCAGACGAGCGGCCAGGATGTCCTGAGCCGCCTTGGCCGCCAGGTCGGCGGCAGCGGCCTTGACCTCGATCGTGGCCTGAGCCTCGGCTTGGGCGATGCGGCGTTCGGCCAGAGCCTGACGACGGGCCAGACCCTCTTCCAGACGAACCTTGGCTTCGGCCTCCAGACGGCGAGCGTCGGCTTCGGCGGCGGCCAGCATGTCAGCGGCCTGAGCTTCGGCTTCAGCCTTTTCCAGACGGATCTGGGCCAGCATGGCTTCGGCTTCGGCGCGCAGGCGGGCGGCCTCGTCCAGTTCCGATTGAATCTTGGCGCCTTGCGCGTCCAGGGCCTTGGCCATGGCGCCCGGCACCTTGGCCAGAACCAGGATGCCCAGGAAGATCACCAGACCGACGGCGACCCAGAACTCGGCGTTCGAGAGATCCCAGAACTCAGGATTGAAGAAGGCGGGCATGTCAGGCGGCTCCCTTGACGGCGGCGTCGGCTTCGGCGGCCGTGGCGGCCTTGCCGGTCAGACGCTCGACCATGGCGCGGGCGGTGTCGGAGGCGATGGTCGAGACATTGGCCATGGCCGCGTCGCGGGTCTTGCCGATGGCGGTCTCGGCCTCGGCGATGCGGGCGTTGACGACGGCTTCCTCGGCGGCCTGACGGGCGTGGGCCTCTTCGGTCACGCGAGCCTTGGCGGCGGCGGCGGTGGCGCGGGCGTCGGCGCGGGCCTTGGCGACGTCGGCCTTGGCGGCGTCCGCCTGGGTGGCGGCCTCGGCCTGCACCTGACGGGCGGCGTCGACGGCGCCGGCGATCGTCCCGGCGCGTTCGTCACGAACGGCACGCAGACGCGGCAGGAAGACCTTCGACAGCAGAATGTAGAGAACGGCGAAGATCAGCAGCAGCCAGACGATCTGACCAGCCCAGTGCTGCATCTCCAGCTGCGGCAGACCGCCGGAGCCATGGGCGTCGCCGTGGGCGACTTCGGCCTGATGGGTCGCCTCGGGGGCGGCCACGGGCGCGATCTCACCGTTCTGGACGGTGACGGTCGGCGCAGGCTGGGTCGGGTCTTGCGAGGCGACGCTCGCGATAGGGGCGGCCATGGGCTCTATCCGGTGATCTCAGAAAGACGCGAGCGGCGGAACGGTCGTGAAGACCGCGCCGCCGCCCAGATATTCAGTTCGACTTAGCTGAACAGGCAGAGCAGGCCGATCACGAAGGCGAAGATGCCCAGTGCTTCAGCCAGGGCGGCGCCCAGGATCAGGTTGGTGAACTGGCCGGGAGCGGCCGAAGGGTTACGCGTGGCGCCTTGCAGGAAGCCCGAGAAGATCAGGCCGACGCCGAGGGCCGAACCGATCATGCCGAGGGTAGCGAGACCGGCGCCGATGTATTTTGCTGCTTCAGCATCCATAACTTTAGTTCCTCGTTGGGATGGATTGAAAGAAAGGGTTGGCGGGCTGGCCCAGCGCTTAGTGCTGATCCAGATGCACGACGTCGTTCAGATACACGGTGGTCAGAACGGCGAAAACGAAAGCTTGCAGGAAGGCGACGAGGAACTCCAGCGCTGTCAGGGCGACCACGCCGCCCATGGCCAGAACCGCGCCGGGGATGCCGATCAGGCCGATGCCGCCCAGCGTCACCACGAAGCCGGCGAAGACCTTCATCGCCACGTGACCGCCCAGCATGTTGCCGAACAGACGAAGGGCCAGCGACACCGGACGCAGCAGGAAGGAGATGAACTCGATCGGCGAAACCAGCAGCAGCAGGTACCACGGCACGCCCGTCGGGGCGAACAGCTTGAAGAACTTGATGCCGTTCTTGGCGAAACCGACGCCGATGACCAGCAGGATGGTCAGCATGGCGAAGGTGGCGGTCACGGCGACCTGCGACGTCGCGGTGAAGACCGTGAGCATGCCCAGCAGGTTCAGCGACAGAATGAAGACGAACAGCGTCAGGATGAAGGGGAAGAAGGCGCGGCCCTGTTCACCCATGATCGAGACCGCGAGATCGTCGATGAAGGCGAACGCCCCCTCGCCCACCACCTGCAGTCGACCAGGCACCAGCTTTGGCTTGGCCGTCACGGCGGTGAAGAACAGGGTGATCAGCACGGCGGCGACCATCATGGCCAGCGTCGAGTTGGTGATCGACAGATCAACCATGCCGAGGCCGGGCACGTTGACGGCCGGAAGATCAACAACCTTGCTGATCTGGAACTGGTGCATCGGATCGGCCATGCCGCCCGGTCTCCTAAGTCAAAAGGCCAAACCGCCGTACGACAGTTTGGTCAAAAATCCCGCTCGTCCTCGACCTCGTCGTCGGTCAGATCCTGGGGAGGCCCCAGTTCCTTCAACGCGATCGCACTCATTTTTCGGGCCGAACGAACCGCCAGCCAGATCGATAGACCGAAACCGATCAGGGTTCCGGCGATAATTCCCCAAGGCATGGTCCCGACCAGAAGATCGAAACCCCACCCCAGACCCAGACCGACAGCCAGGCCGCCGATCATCTCGCCCATCAGGCGATAGCCGTAGCCCGCCGCGTTCGCCCCATAGTCGGGAGGCGTCGGCGTGGCCCGTGCCTTGAGCGAGTCGGCCTGCTCGTTGAGGCGTTTGATCGCCTCTTCGCGCGATTCCATCGTTGGGGACATGGCCTGTGCGCTCAGCACCCCGGCAGGGACGCCAGGGCAGGTCTGAATTCGGCGCGGAACCTATAGCCGAGGGGGCCGAAGGTCAAGGCACGGAACGGAGTGCACAAGGTATTGGAATATCAGATTTTCTTACTCATTGCGGCGAGGGCGTGGCGATGCGTCGCTGTCGGCGACGGGCCCCTGACCGCGCCAAGGCGTCGCAGGTCCCTAAAAACTAGTCCTCGTTGACGAAGTCCTGGGCGAATTCGGGCGCGCCGTCGTCGAGGGCGGCCAGCAGGTCCTCGCCTTCCGACTCGCCGCTACGCGTGGGATCGGGCACCTCGAAGCCGACAGGAATCGACAGGTCCAGCAGCCCCGCCGCCTTCATCTCCTGCACGCCAGGCAGGTCATAGAGGCTGGCCAGGCTGAAATGCTCGAGGAAGCGGTCGGTCGTGGCGTAGGTGACAGGCCGCCCCGGCGTGCGGCGACGCCCGCGCAGCCGCACGAAGTCCATCTCCAGCAGCAGGTCCAGCGTGCCCTTGGACAGGGAGACGCCGCGCACGCTCTCGATCTCGGCGCGGGTGCAGGGCTGGTGGTAGGCGATGATGGCCAGGGTCTCCAGCGCGGCCTTGGACAGGCGACGCGGCTCCTCGCGCTCCTCGGTCATCAGGAAGCCCAGGTCGGCGGCGGTGCGGAAACGCCAGCGATCGGCGACGCATTCCAACTCGACGCCGCGTCCCTGATAACGTTGGCGCAGGGCCGCGATGGCCCGCCCCGCGTCGGCGCCCTCGGGCAGACGACGCGCGATCTCGGCCGCCGACAGCGGCGCGGCGGCGGCGAACAACAGCGCCTCGACCCGGCGCTCGATCTCGGCGTCGTCGGGGATGAAGGTGAGGTTAGACATCAGGAACGCTCCCCATGCGCGCCGCTTCTGCCCAGGCCCCCTCCATCCGTCATCCTCGGGCCTGTCCCGAGGATCCAGAGACACGACGCTGAAGAAAGGATGCGCCTCGCCTGACGAAGCAAGGATACGTTTCTGAATCCTCGGGACAAGCCCGAGGATGACGTGGAGAAGAGCGCCGGGATGAGCGGATCAGAATGACTCACGGCGTCAGCTCCAGGGGTTGGCCCAAGCCCCGGCGCTTGAGGAAGACGTCGGCGAAGGCCTCGGCCTGGCGCACGTCCATCGCCCCCTCCTTCACCAGCTCCAGACTGGCCGACAGGGTCGAAGCGGTATAGCTGGCCTGGCTCGGCCCCTCGCCTTCGCTGTCCTCGCGCGCGGGCGCCACCTGATCCAGCGGCGTCCAGTCGGCCAGACGCGGCATCATGGCCCGCAGCCAGTCGCGCGCGGCCTCCAGCTGGAAGGCCTCGACCCGCTGGCCGGGCGCATAGTTGCGGCGCTCCTCGCGCCGACGCTGGGCGACATAGGCGGCCATCAGCTCATAGAGGCTGGCGTCCACGCGGTCCGACGGGATGATGACGGTGGCTTCCGGGTCGCCGCGCGTGAAGACATCGCGCTTCAGCTGCGGGCGGCTGGTGATGGCCTCGACCGAGCGGCGCATAGCCTCCAGCTTTTGCAGGCGAAACGCGAGCGCGGCGGCCATCTCCTCGGCCGGCGGTTCCTCCGCCTTGCCTTTTTCGGTGCGCGGCAGCAGCAGGCGCGACTTCAGATAGGCCAGCCAGGACGCCATCACCAGGTAGTCGGCGGCCATGGCGAAGTTGCGCCGCCGCGCCTCGTGAACGAAGGCCAGATACTGTTCCGCCAGCCTGGTGATGGACAGCTTCAGCAGGTCCACCTTCTGCGTGCGCGCCAGCGCCAGCAGGACGTGCAGCGGCCCTTCATAGCCCTCCAGATCAACGACGAAGGCCTCGGCGGCGTCAGCGTCGTCAACGGCGGCGAAGTCCAGATTGGGCTGGAACGCCTGATCCATCTTTAGGCCTGGGCCTCGCCGACGTCCGGCCCCTTGGCTTCGAAACGACCGCTCAGGGCCGCCTCCAGCCGGGCGCGGGCCTCGGCCACATCCAGCGGCTCGGGCGTGTGGACGATGCGGTTGAGCGCAGCCTCGGCGCGGCGTTTGGCCTCGCCCTTCAGCCTGCCAGTCCCCTCGGCTGCCTGACGCATTTCGCCGAGGTCGCCGTTGCAGTGCAGGATGACGTCGCAGCCCGCTTTAAGCGACTGTTCGGCGCGCTCGGTCAGCGTGCCCGACAGGGCCTTCATCGACAGGTCGTCGGACATGATCAGGCCCGAGAACCCCAGATGCTCGCGCATCAGGCGGATGCCCTTCTTGGAGGTCGTGGCCGGGCGCTTGGCGTCGACGGCGGTGAAGACGACGTGGGCCGTCATCGCCATCGGCATGTCCGACAGGGCCTTGAACGGAGCGAAGTCCCAGGCGTCCAGCATCGCCAGATCAGTCTCGACCACCGGCAGGTCGTGGTGGCTGTCCGAGAAGGCGCGGCCGTGGCCGGGGATATGCTTGATGATGGGCAGGACGCCGCCCGCCAGAAGCCCCTCGGCCGCCGCCCGGCCCAGCTGGGCCACGGTGGCGGGGTCCTGGGCGTAGGCCCGGTCGCCGATGATGTCGTGAGCGCCCGGCACCGGCACGTCCAGCACCGGCACGCAGTCCACGGTGATGCCCAGTTCGCGCAGGTCGTGGGCGATCAGCCGCGCCCCCAGACGCACCAGTTCGCGCGCCGCCGCCGCGTTTCCTGTCGCCTGAAGATAGGCGGCGCCCGGCGGATACTTGGACCAGTGCGGCGGGCCGAGGCGCTGCACCCGGCCGCCCTCCTGGTCGATCAGGACCGGCGCGTCGTCGCGGCCGATGCTGTCGCGCAGCTCGGCCACCAGGGCCTTGACCTGATCGGGGCTGTCCACGTTGCGCCGGAACAGGATGAAGCCCCAGGGGCGGACTTCGGCGAAGAAGGCGCGCTCCTCCGCCGTCAGCTTATGGCCGGAACAGCCGTAGATGGCGGCGGAGGTCATGCAGTCAGGCCCTAGCGGACGATGCAGTCGCGGCCGGCGGCCTTCAGCGCGTTGCAGAAGGCGACGGCGCGCTCGCGGCTCATGCCGGTGAAGGTGGTGCGATAGACGGTCGAGCCGTTGGCGGCGGTGACTTCCTGCACCCGCTTCTCTGCGCCCGAGGCGAACGAGCCGAAGCGCGAGGCGACGGCGGCGTATTCACGGTCGGCGATGGCGGTCGACGAGAAGGCGCCGATCTGCACGCTCGACGAACCACCAGCGGCGGGGGCGCTCGGAGCGGGAGTCGCCGGGGCCTTGACGGCAGGGGTCACAGGCTTGGCCGGGGCGACCGGCGCGGGCGCAACCACGGCGGGCGCTGCGGGCGGCAGGGCGGTGGCGGCGACCGGCGGGGCGATGGGAGCCGGCGCGGGGCGCGGCTCGACGGCTTCGGGACCGGGGGTGAAGGTGGGGGCGGCGCCGACGGCCTCGCCGCCGTCGCGATAGACGCGCACGCCGGCTTCCGGGTCGATCGGCTGGGCGTCCAGCGGCGCCTCGACCTTCATGCTTTCGACGGGCGTGCCCACGGCGGGCGGGGCGTCGGTCGAAGAGCGCACGCCCGAGCGATAGAAGACCACCACGGCCACGATCAGCAGCAGCAGCACCACGGCGCTGATGATCAGGGTGATCGGCGGCGACTTGGCGGCTGGCGCGCGACGGGGATCATAGCTGCGACGCTCGAACGGCAGGTCGTCGTCGGTGGGCGGCGTATAGGCCCCCCGCTCGCGGCCGGCGTTGGGATTGCCTCGGTGATCGTCGTCGTAGGACATGGGTCGCGCTTTCTGGATCGGCTCGCGCGCGAATCGGCGCGTGAGAAGTGTTCAGTCTAGCCCGCCCGTGGCCTCTTTCGAATCACAGATCAAGCGCCAGGTCGAGGCTGAACAATTTGCCGTGGACTTCGATGGCGTAGCGGTCGGTCATCCCGGCGATATAGTCGCACACCGCCCGCGCCCGCTTGACCGGATCGTCCGACAGAGCCTGCGCCGACCATTCGGGCGGCATGACCTCGGGCTCGGCCATGAACAGCTGGAACAGCTGCGACAGGACGCGGCGCGCCTGACTGCGGGTGCGGTTGACCCGATAGTGGCGATACATGCGCTCGAACAGGAAGCGACGCAGCACGCCCAGATCCGCCAGCATCCCCGGCGAGAACTGCACCATCATCTCCGGCGCCCGGCGCACGTCTTCGGCGGTGACGATGCGGTGCGCAGCCAGACGCAGCTCGGTCTCGGCCAGAACGTCGTCGACCATGATGCCGATCATGCGGCGCACGGCCTCCAGACGGATCATGCGGTCGTCCAGCATCGGCCAGTCGCGGCGCGCCTCGGCCAGACACGGCCCGATCAGGGGAACCTCGGCCAGATCGGCCAGGGTGAACAGGCCTGCCTGCACCCCGTCGTCCACGTCGTGGTTGTTATAGGCGATGTCGTCGGCGATGGCCGCGCACTGGGCCTCCAGCGAGGCGAAAGTGTCGAGCCGCAGGTCCCAGTCCGCCGCCCCGCCGGGCGCATAGGCCGCGACCGTCTTCCACGCCGGCTCGTCCAGGTGATGCATCACCGGGCCGTTGTGCTTGATGACGCCCTCGACCGTTTCCCAGCTCAGGTTCAGACCGAGGAATTTCGGATAGCGGACTTCCAGCTCCGTGATGACGCGGAAGCTCTGGACGTTGTGATCAAAGCCGCCGTAGTCGGCCATCTGGGCCTGCAGCTCGTCCTCGCCCGCATGGGCAAACGGCGGGTGCCCCAGATCGTGGGCCAGGGCGATGGTCTCGGCCAGATCGTCGTCCAGCCGCAGGGCATGGGCCAGGGACCGGGCGATCTGCGCCACTTCCAGACTGTGGGTCAGACGGGTGCGATAGTGGTCGCCCTCGTGCGCCACGAAGACCTGGGTCTTCTCCTTCAGGCGGCGGAAGGCGGTGGCGTGAATGATGCGGTCGCGGTCGCGCGCGAAGGGAGTGCGGGTGCGGCTGGCGGGCTCGAAGACATGGCGGCCGCGGCTGGCGGCGGGGTCTTCGGCGAAGGACGCGCGGGTCTGGCTCAAGGCGGACAGCACTTCTATTGCAGCGCAGGCCTTTGCGAATGCCTGTCCGCTCCTCATATAGAGAGCCGTGAGCACCGTCCAATCCACAGAATCAGTCCGCGACCTGTCGCTTGCCATTTCGGCCCGCGCGCCGGAAGGCATCGTCTTGGCCGAAAGCGCGGCCAAGCGTCTGGCCAAGCTGGCCGCGACCGAGGGCAAGCCGGTCATGCTGCGCGTCGCCGTCGACGGCGGCGGCTGCTCGGGCTTCCAGTATCGTCTGGAACTGGTCGACGCCGCACAGGCCGATGATCTGATCATCCGCCGCGACGGTCAGGCGGCGGTGATCGACCCCGTCTCGATCCCCTTCCTCAAGGGGTCCGAGATCGCCTTTGTCGACGAACTGGCCGGCGCGCAGTTCGTGGTGCGCAACCCCAACGCCTCCTCCAGTTGCGGCTGCGGCGTCAGCTTTTCGATCTAGGTCCTTCCAGCGTTTCTTTTTCCGTCATCCCCGGGTTTGTCCCGGGGATCCAGAGACTCGACCTCGATAGGGGCCACGGCGCATTCCACCCTGACAGGCCGCGTATCTGGATTCTCGGCACAAGGCCGAGAATGACGAGTGAAATCAAGGAACAACTGGGCTCGTCCCCCCTGTCGGTTAACGACCCCGCTTGGCGCGGGACGACCGGGCGCCCATGTTTTGATCATGCGCCGCCTGATCCTCATGACCGTGCTGCTGGCCGCCCTGCCTCTGGCGGCGAACGCCCAGATTTGGCCCGGCTGGCCGGGTCCGCCGCCGCCCGGATATGATCCCGGCTCGGCCATCGCCGACCAGCATCGGATCGAGATGGAGCGTCTGCGCAATCAGGCCGCCGAGCGCGAGGCCTTGGCCCAGCAGCAGCGCTTGCAGGCCCAGCTGACGATCCTGCAGCTTCAGGCCGCGCGCCAAGCGACGCCGCCCCTGACCCCGCCCATCGCCTATGTCCCCTCGCCCGAAGAAGAACGGCTGGCGCGCGAGGCTCAGGACGCGCGCCGCGATCAGATGGTGCGCGGCGTCACCGAGATCGACGCCTGGCTGGATCGACGCCCGAACTGATCTCCGTCACGATGGCATCTCTTCGCGCTCCCCGACGTTTCGGCCTAGTTTCGGGCATCGGTTCAGGGCGGAGACGACATCATGCGTTGGCAGGGCGGACGGCGCGGCGGCGGCATCGAGGACCGGCGCGGCATGGGCGGGGGGGCCGTGGCGGGCGGCGGCATCGGCGTTCTGGTGCTGGCGGCCATCGGCTATTTCGTCTTCGGCATCGATCCCAACACCACCCAGCAGGTCGCCAGCCAGTTCGGCGGCGCCAGCCAGACCGAGCAGGCCGGCAAGCTCGGTTCGCCCGAGGATCAGGCGGGTCAGTTCGTCGAGGTCATCGGCTCCAACATCAACGACGTGTGGAAGACCAAGCTGCGCGGCTACACCCCGCCGACCACGGTCCTCTACGAACAGGGCACCCAGACCGGCTGCGGCATGGGCCAGTCGGCCATGGGCCCCTTCTACTGCCCCACCGATCAGAAGGTCTATCTGGACCTCGGCTTCTGGCGCGAGATGGAGACCAAGCTGGGGGCCTCGGGCGCCGACTTCGCCAAGGCCTACGTCATCGCCCACGAATTCGGCCACCACGTGCAAAACCTGACCGGCGCCAGCCGGCAAGTGCAGCGCGCCCAGCAGCAGGCCAGCAGCCGCGCTGAGGGCAACAAGTATTCGGTCGCGCTGGAGCTTCAGGCCGACTGCTACGCCGGCGTCTGGGCCAAGAACGCCGCCGCCGTGTCCAACGGTCAGGTGGCGCTGGAGCCCGGCGATCTGGAAGAAGGCATGAAGACCGCCCAGGCCATCGGCGATGATGCGCTGCAACGTCGCGGCGGCGGCCGCGTCTCGCCCGAAAGCTTCACCCACGGCTCTTCGGCCCAGCGGGTCGAGTGGCTGCAACGCGGCTATCAGACCGGCGACCCGGCGGCCTGCGACACCTTCAAGGGGCTTTGACGTCTACCCACCGTCAGGTCCATCTGGGACGAGACGTGCAGACGCCCGCGCCCGAGGTCGAGCACCGCTTCGCGATCCGCGAAGGCGGCCACGCCCAGCAGGGCGTCGGGCGCATGGGGCAAAGGTCCGTCGCTGAAGACCGGCGTCGGCACGAACCGCCACAGGTCGTCGCCGAAGGTGACGGTTTTCGCCTCGATCACCCGCGCCGGAGCCACCCCGCCCAGGACGATGCTGGAGCCCGCCGTCTCGGGCCGGCCGTCCAGCAGGCCCGCCGCCTCGGCTGCGCCCTGGCTCAGGGCGATCAGAGATGAAAACCCGGTGTCGACCACGGCGCGGATCACCGCCCCCTCGACCGTCACCTCGGCCGTCAGGGCCGTTCCCGTCCGCCTGACCGGAACGGGACGCAGGGCGGGCGGTACGATATGAGCCGCCGGATCGGCCAGGCGGACGCGTCTGCGCTTCATATCCAGATCCAGCACCGCCTCGCTCAGAACGTCCTGACCCAGGACCAACGGCGCGCCCAGCCCCGCCTCCGCCGCCAGCGGCCCCAGGTCGAGGATGGCGGTGCGCAGGGCGCCGATCCGCATCGCCCCGACCGTCACGTCCAGCGTCACCCCGCGCCCGACCTGCGGTTGGCCCCCGACGCCATAGGCCACCAGCGGCATGTCGAAGAAGGTCGTCAGGCCCAGGGCCTCCACCAGCCCTCGGTCGATCACCGAATACTGGGCGCCGCTGTCGATCAGGGCTGTCACCTCGCGCCCGGCGATCCGCGCCCGCACGGTCGGCGTGGCGGCGTCATTCACCACGAACGGCAGCCAGCCGCTGGTCCCGCCCTCAGGGAATCCCAGCTTGGGCCGACGCCAGATCACATGGTCCTTGAGCCACAGGCCGCCGCCGACAGCGGCCGCGGCGGCGCCCGCGCGGATCAGAAAGGAACGGCGTCTCATCGCCCCTGACATGGACCGGACCGCGACGTTGCGCCAGCCCCGGCGCCGCTTCTTGCATCCCGCCGTCATCTTGTTGCGCAAAACCCCAAAATCGCCTTCGCAGACGCAAAATAATCATGACGAAGCGCCGCCCTACGGCTAGAAACGACCCGTCATGACCTCCTCCCCCGACCGCTACCTTTCGACGCGCGGCGACGCCGCCCCGACCAGTTTCGCCGACGCCCTGCTGCGCGGCATCGCCCCCGACGGCGGCCTCTACATGCCGCAGGCCTGGCCCACCCTGCCCGCCGACGCGGCGCGGCCCGGACGGACCTATGCCGAGATGGCGAGGGAGGCGATTTCCCCCTTCATCGGCGACGCCCTTCCTGCAGGCGCGCTCGACCGCGCACTGGACCGCCTGATCCAGGGCTTCGACCATCCCGCGGTGACGCCCCTGGTCGAGCTGGAGCCCGGCCTGTTCGTGCTGGAGCTGTTCCACGGCCCGACCGCCGCCTTCAAGGATCTGGCGATGCAGCTGGTCGCCGCCCTGTCGGACGAGGCCCTGGCCGCGACGGGCCAGAAGCTGACCCTGCTGACCGCCACCAGCGGCGACACCGGCGCCGCCGCCGTGCGCGCCTTCGCCGGCGCCGAACGCATCAATCTGGTGGTGCTGCACCCGCTGGACCGCGTCTCGCCGGTGCAACGCAAGCAGATGACGACGGTGCAGGCGGACAACGTCCTGAACCTGGCCGTGCGCGGCGACTTCGACGACTGCCAGCGTCTGGTGAAGGGTCTGCTGGCCGAGGAATCCTTGCGCGAAGGCCGCCGCCTGTCGTCGGTCAATTCGATCAACTGGGGCCGACTGGCGGGACAGATCCCCTACTATATCTCGGCCACGGCCCAGCTGGGTCAGGCGGCGACCTTCGTCGTCCCGACCGGCAATTTCGGCGACGCCTTCGCCGGCATCGCCGCAAAGAAGATGGGCCTGCCGGTCAACGGCTTCGTCGCCGCCGTCAATCAGAACGACGCCCTGGCCCGCGCCATCAACGAGGGCGTCTACGCCCGCCGCCCCGCCGTCGAGAGCGGCAGCGTGTCGATGGACGTCCAGGCGCCGTCGAACTTCGAACGTCTAGTCTATGAGGCCTCGGGCCGCGACGCCCAGGCAACGCGCGCGGTGTTCGAGACCTTCGCCCGCGACGGTTCCGTCACCCTGTCGCCGGACCTGCTGGCCGCACTGAAAGCCGAGGTCTCCGCCGTCTCCATCGACGAGGCCACGACCCAGGCCGAGATCGCCCACGCCCACGCCGCCTGGGGCCGCGTCGTCTGCCCGCACACGGCCGTGGCCCTGGCCGCCGCGCGCCAGCTGGACCGCGCTGACGGCCCCGTCGTCGCCCTGTCCACCGCCCACCCGTCCAAGTTCGGCGCCTTCGTCTCGAACGTGCTGGGCTTCGAACCCGAACCCGCTCCCGTCATCCGCGCCCTGGGCGACCGGCCCGAACGTCTGACCGTGATCGACAACACGGCCGAGGCGGCGCTGGCGGCGGTGAAAGGGTTCGCGGGCTAGGTCGGGAGCTTATATTTTGTTCGTCATTCTCGGCCTTGCGCCGAGAATCCAGAAACACGACAGTTGAAATCCGAGCTCGGCGTTTCCTTCGTCTTCCCTCGAGTCTCTGGATCCCCAGCACAGGGCCAGGGATGACGGCAAGAAAGCGGGCCGAATGTGAGCCCCAACCTGCGCCGTCACCCCACCCATCGGGGGTGGCGGGGGCGGCCCTCCGCGCATTCCAGCCCAGCGCGATCCCATCCGCCCAGATCGGCGGCGGCCTCATAGGTGCTCTCAAGGAAGGCGCTCAGCACGGCGTCGGGATCGGCTGCGGTCCTGACGGCCTCATAGGGCAGCAGAAACTCGCCCAGCCCCGCGTCCCAGCGCGCCGCAGCCGGTTGGACCGCCGCCGCGTCGAATCCCGGCGGCGCGGGATAGGCGTAGGCGTAGAAGCACGGCCCCCGCCCCGGATCGCCGGGCCAGAAGCCCGCGCTGGACACCTCGTGCGAATAGGCTTCGCGCGTGACGGCGTCGGGCAGGTGCGGCACCCCGCCCGGATGCAGCGGCGCCCGCCGTCCCGAGAACCGCGTCACGGCTAGGTCGAACGCGCCCCAGAACAGATGCACCGGGCTGCACTTGCCCAGGAACCGGGTGCGAAAACCGTTCAACACGCGATCGACCTGCACCAGGGCGCGCCAGTAGTCCCGAGCCACCGCCGCGTCATAGAGGCGATGTCGCCGGTCCTCGGGAAAGGGCGTCGCCTCCGCCATCTCGTCCGGCGTCTGATCAATGCGGCACGCTACGCCCAGCAATGCCAGCGCGCCCATGACCTCCGCATAGAAGTCCGCCACCGCCCCGGGCTTGAGCGCGATCCGGCGCTCGCCCCCGTCGCTGACGCGGATGACCAGTTCACTGGCAATGAAGTCGAACTCCATCTCGAAACCGACCGCGCCATGGGGAATGAGGCCCGTCGTCAGCCCCCGCGCCGACACCCGCAGCGTCACGTGCCAGCCGTGGTTGAGCCAGGGCGTCTGCGACAGCCTGACCTTGCCGACGACCTGCGCCCACAACTGCAGCGTCTCCATCGTCGGCCACAGCGACGCGGCCGACAGGTCTGGCCATGTCTGCGCGTTGTCATGCGACGTCATCAGGAGTCCTCGCCGGTTCCCTTCCCTGAAGTCTGACGCGAGAAGATCGTTGCATGGATCCGCGCCGACTTGGGCGACCGGCGGATGGATCACACCTCAGCGAAACATAACACAACATTGTTATTTAAAATTGCGCACGGGTCGATGCCTACTTCCGGTCGCCAGCTTGGCTATTAGGGAGGATTCCATGTCTTTGAAGGTGATGGGCATCGCTTTGGCGGGCCTGACGATGTCTACGATGGTCGGCGCTGCCGCGCCGATGCCCATGGTGCAGCAGTATGTCCCAGGGGAGGGAATCTACTGCATGGGCCGCGACGGATGCTATCCGATCGCCTACCAGCGGGATGTCTATTCCGACGCCGCGTTGACCAATCTGATCGCCAGCGCATCAGATGGCTGCACTCAATCAGGAGATTGGGTCTGGATTACGACACCCCAGTTACCCACCGGCTATGAGGTCAAGACGCCGATGTGGGTTTGCTCGCCCATGGGCCCCTACCTGCCGCACGACTGGTAACAAGCCCGTACATTAAATGGAACAGGGCGGCCCCGAGGCCGCCTTGTTTTGCATTTTCCAGACTAAACCGCCTCCACCGCCCGCCAGTAGTCCAACCGCCGGAAGAAGGGCGCCGGGTCCTTGGGGGTGACCAGGTTGGCGGGGTCGTGGAAGATGCGGTCGTGCAGGCGGGTCAGGGTGAAGCGCACCGCCGCCGCAGCCCCCAATCCCGGAAGGGCCTCGGCCTCGGCGGGCGTCAGGGGACGCACGGATTCATAGCCCTTCTGGAAGGCGCGCAGGGCCGAGTGCATCGGCCGCCCCTCGGCGTCGAAGCCCCAGGCGCTCAGCGCGATGGCCAGGTCGTAGGCCAGCACGTCGTTGCAGGCGAAATAGAAGTCGATGACCCCGCCGATGTCGCTCTTGCCATGTTCGTTCACAGCGAACAGGACGTTGTCGGGGAAGTAGTCGGCGTGGATCGGCCCGCGCGGCAGGGCGGGATCGCTCCACGGCTCGGCCAGACGCGGCAGCAGGGCCTTGATCTGATCCAGCATCTGGCGATCCGCCCCACGCGCCACGCCGTCGCAGCGCGCGGCCAGCGCCGCCCAGGCCTCGGGCCCGACCGGGTTCTGGCGTTCAGCCGCATAGTCGGCGGCGTCGAGGTGCAGCAGGGCCAGGACCTGACCCGCGCGATACTGTTCCTTGTCCGACGGCTGGCGTTTCCAGGCGCCGGGCGCCCAGTTGAGGATGGCGGCGGCCCGACCGTTCAGACGGCCGATGATCTCGCCCTGATGGTCCGCCACCGGCGACGGCGTGGGAAAGCCCCGCGCCGCCAGATGCCGGGTCAGGCCGAGGCAGAAGGGCAGAGAAGCCGCGTCGGTGCGCCCCTCGAACAGGGTCAGGACATAGGCCCCTTGAGTCGTCTCCAGCTTGTAGTTGGTGTTCTCGACCCCCTCGGCGATCGGCGTCAGCGCGACCAGATCGCCCAGGGGGTAACGCATGAGATAGTCGGCGGCCTGATCCGGCGTGACGGGCGTAAAGACAGCCATATCTAGATCAGCTCCGCCGCCGCGCGACGGGCGCGCACCACGTCGGCCACGTCGGCCAGCACGCTCTCCGTCGTGGCCCAGCGCCCCGCGCCGCGCCCCTTGCACGTCCAGACGCGACCATCCTGACCATAGACTTTCAAGGCGTTGCGCTCTCCGTTCAGCGACTGGAAAAGCGCGTCTTTCAGATCGCCGTCAAGCCGGACCGAGGCCTCCAGACAGCCGTCGCGATCATGGCAGGCGCCGATCTGACGCACAGGCTGGTCGCCCAGCGGCGTTTCCGCCGACAGCTCGTCGCGCGGCAGGTCGGCGGGGGCGCGGCCAAAGGCCTCGAAGGACAGCAGCTTGACCTTGGCGGCGGCGTCGTGGCCTTCCAGGTCCGAGGACGGGTCTTCTTCCGCAAAGCCCGCCGCGCGGGCGTCGGCCAGGGCATCGGCGAAAGCCGCGCCCTCCCCCAGGCGCTGCAGCATGAAGTTGACCGTGCCGTTCAGCACCGCCTCGAACCCGGCGACGGGACCGGCGGCGCGGGCGGCGCGCAGGGTCTCGATCATCGGCGCGCCGCCGCCGACCGAGGCCGACCAGGCGACGCGAGCGCCGTTGGCCGCAGCCAGGGCCTGCAAGCCTGCCGGGTCGCGGGCCACGGCCTGCTTGTTGGCGCTGACCACGTCGCAACCGGCTTCCAGCGCGCGACGGATCAGGGCGTGACCGGCCTCGCCTTCCGACAGGGCCTCCAGCAGCAGATCAGGCTTCTTGGCCAGCAGAGCCTCGACGTCATTGGTGAACAGGTCGGCGGGCGCGGACACGTCGCGCGCCTTGCCCGGATTGCGCACCAGAACCCCGACCACCTCATAGCGTTTGTCAGGCAGCAGACGGTTCAGCAGCCCGCCGCCGACCACGCCGCAACCCGCCAGGGCCACGCGCAGCGGCGCGTTCGGCTGGACCGGGCCCGGAGGCGCCCCGCGCTCTCCGACCACCGTGCCCTCGGCGCGGCCCAGGGCGGCGACCTCGATCTCGACCCCGCGCCGCTCGCCCAAATCGATGGCGTCATGCTGAACCAGAGCCCCGCCCAGACGGCGCGCTGTCTCCCAACTGGCGCGGCGATAGCGCAGCGGCGTGCCCGTCTCTGAGGCCGGATCGCGGTCGTAGAGGCCATCCACGTCCTTCACCAGACGTACCCGGTCCAGGCCCAGCTCGGCGGCCAGAACCACCGCCGTCAGGTCCGACCCGCCCCTGCCCAGCAGGGCCACCCGACCGTTCGCCCGCACGCCGCCGAAGCCGGGCACCACCACCACCTCGTGCTCGGCCAGCGCCTCATGCAGCCGCGCGCCCTTCAGGCTGACGGGACGGGCGTGCTGCGTCGGGCCCTCGACGACGATGCCCAGTTCCCGCACCGACAGACCCACCGCGTCAAGCCCCACCCGGTCGCAGGCGATGGCGACCAGGGCCGCCGCCTTCTCCTCGCCCAGCACGACATAGGCGGGCAGAAGCTCGTTCTCGTGGTCCAGGCCCAGCGACCGGGCGTCGGCCAGCAGCCGGTCCGTGTGGCCGGACAGGGCCGAGACCACCGCCACCACCTTACGTCCGGCGCGTACGTGGCCGTAGATTTCCGAGGCCACGGCGGGCGCCTCGGCGGCGTTGCGCAGGACCGAGGAGCCGAATTTCAGCACCACGACTTCGGCGGCGGACGCCGCCTGCGGTTTCTGTTCATCGGCGACGAGGGCGAGGGCGGAAGCGGGCATCGGGGCGGTCCTGAGGGCTGGGTCGGGGGGATTTCGGGGAGACGACGGTGAGGTTCGGGCCATAAAAAAACCCGCCCGGGGGTCCGGGCGGGGTGATCGGTTTTTTGCGTTTCTCGCCTAGGCGGCGCGCATCATCCGGTCCCCGCCCGCAAGGGCATGGTGGTGGTGGTACCGGTGGTCGTAATCACGGACGCGACGAGGCCCGTCGCCGAAGCGGCGAGGCGGGTGGTCTGCGAGAGGGCGAGGCGGTCAAGCACAGGCGGCGTCCGGTTGAAAATCGTTCCTCAGGGTGATCCACCACCCCGCACCGCGTCAACCCCGATAAGAACATTTTTTGCTCCATACGGCTGCAAATGCGGTATTTCGCCAACCTTATGCCGATGAAGAACGAAATGAGGTGAATTTTTCCGCTTGACCGGCGCCCTTCGCAACCGCAACGTAAGGTCACTCATCAAGACCGGCTGAGGGATTAGGCCCTTTGACGCCGGGGCAACCATCGGGTTCCGCCCGAAACGGTGCCAACTCCTGCGGGGTTCTCGAGACTTGTCTTGGGGGCTGCGAGAGATGAGTGGAGCATCGACGAGGCGACGCTCCACGATCTGTCACTGCATGGGTTCCTCGGTGGGCCGTTTTGCTGAGTGACGAGATCCATGACCCTGGCCCTGATCGACCCCATCGCCCCCGCCGAAGAGCCCGCTTGTCGGTCCGACTCTGCACGTCGCCCCTCCGAGCTGCTTCAGCGCGACGGGGCCCATGACGTCTTCGTCCCCATCCCCGACGGCTTCCCCCTGGATTTCGGCGGGACGCTGACCCAGAAACAGGTCGTCGGGCGCCTGCACGGCAAGGCCAACGCCCCCTTGATCGTCGTGGCGGGCGGCATCTCCGCCGACCGCTATGTCCACCGCACCGAGACCAAGGGCCTGGGTTGGTGGTCCGGCGCCGTGGGCGTCCGCGCCCCCATCGACCTGAACCGTTTCCGCGTCCTGGCCTTTGATTTCGCGCCCGATTTCGGCCCTGACGCCAAGGACGCCAAGCCGCCGCTGACCATCACCACCCAGGATCAGGCGCGGCTGCTGGCCCTGCTGCTGGATCACCTCGGCGTGGACAAGGTCGCGGCCTTCATCGGCTGCTCCTACGGCGGCATGATCGCCCTGGCCTTCGGCGAGCTCTTCCCCGACTGGGCCGAGCAGCTGGTGGTGGTGTCGGCCGCCCACCGCCCTCACCCGCTGGCGACGGCCTGGCGCGGGATCCAGCGCCGCATCCTGCAGCTGGGCCTCGACACCGGCCGCGTGGATCAGGCCGTCGGCCTGGCCCGCGAACTGGCCATGACCACCTATCGCACGCCCGACGAGTTCGGCGAGCGCTTCGACTCTGAGGCCCCCAGCCACGCGGGTCAGGCCTACCCCGTCTGCGACTACCTGCAATCTCGCGGCCGGGCCTATCGCGACCGCACCACCCCCTCGCGCTGGCTGACCCTGTCGGACTCCCTCGACCGCCACCGGGTCGAACCGGAGGCGATCAGCGCCCCCGTCACCCTGGTCGGCTTCACCAGCGACCGCCTCTGCCCCATCGACGACATGAGGGAGCTGGCCGCGCGCCTGCCCAACCTCTGGCGCTTCGTGGAATCTCCCTCCCTCTACGGCCACGACGCCTTCCTCAAGGAAGACGTTCTGGTCGCTGACATCCTGACTTCCGTACTCAAGGACATCGACCAATGAGCCGCGCCCGCCCCGCCGATCCCCGCACCATCGCCGCCCGCTCGGGCGTGGATACGGACACGGCCCACGGCGCGGTCATGCCGCCGCTGTACCTGTCGTCCAACTATTCCTTCGCCGGCTTCGACCAGAAACGGAAATACGACTACTCGCGCTCGGGCAACCCGACCCGCGACGTCCTGGCCGAGGCCCTGGCCGAGCTGGAAGGCGGCGCCGGCTGCGTCGTCACCGCCACCGGCATGGCCGCCGTCGATCTGCCGCTGAGCCTGCTCAACCCCGGCGAACTGCTGATCGCGCCGCACGACTGCTACGGCGGCACCCACCGCCTGCTGACCGCCCGGGCGAAGAAGGGCCATTTCCGCGTCGCCTTCATCGATCAGAACGACGGCGAAGCCCTGGACGCGGCCCTGGCCGACGGCGCCAAACTGGTTCTGATCGAGACCCCGTCCAACCCGCTGCTGCGCGTGGTGGACGTGGCCGACGTCTGTCGTCGCGCCCACGCCGTTGGGGCCAAGGTGGTCTGCGACAACACCTTCCTGTCGCCGGCTCTGCAACGTCCGCTGGAACTGGGCGCCGACATCGTCGTCCACTCGACCACCAAATATATCAACGGCCACTCCGACGTGGTCGGCGGCGCCGTGATCGCGGCTGATCCGGCCGATTTCGAGCAGTTGGCCTGGTGGGCCAACTGTCTGGGCGTCACCGGCTCGCCGTTCGACGCCTATCTGACCCTGCGCGGCATCCGCACCCTGTTCACCCGCATCGAGCGCCAGCAGACCACCGCCGGTCTGGTCGCGGCCGTGCTGGAACAGCACCCGGCGGTCAAGGCCGTCCACTATCCCGGCCTGAAGTCCCACCCCGGCCACGCCCTGGCCACGCGCCAGCAGTCGGGACCGGGCGCCATGCTCAGCTTCGAGCTGAACGGCGGCACGGACGCCGTGCGCGACCTTATCGAGGGCCTGGACATCTTCACCCTGGCCGAGTCGCTGGGCGGCGTCGAAAGCCTGATCGCCCACCCGGCCACCATGACCCACGCCGCCATGACGCCCGAAGCGCGTGTCGTCGCCGGCATCACCGACGGCCTGATCCGCCTGTCGGTCGGGCTTGAGCACCAGGACGACATCCTGGCCGACCTGACCCAGGCGCTGGACGCCCTGGTGCTGCGCGCCGCAGCCTGACGCTTAGGCGCTTTCCTCCCTGTCGCGCAGCGATGGGGAGGTGGCGCGGCGCCGAAGGCGACGTGACGGAGGGGGCGACTCCACGGCTGACGTTTGCATCGCCCCCTCCACCACTTCGTGGTCCCCCTCCCATAAAATGGGGAGGAAAGTGGACCTTAACCCACCGCGCGCGCCAACCGCTGCTGCTGACCACGCGCGTCCATCGCGGCGTCGTCCAGCGAAAACTCCCCCATCATCCGGTCCAGTTCGCGGGCGTCCTGGGCCAGGGAATGGCTGGCGGCGGTCGATTCCTCGACCATGGCGGCGTTCTGCTGGGTGACCTGATCCATCTGGGCCACGGCGATATTGACCTGTTGCAGGCCGCTGGACTGTTCCTGCGAAGAGGCGACGATCTCGCCGGCGATGGCCGTCACCCGTTCGATCTGGCCGCCGATCCGCTTCAACGCCTCGCCGGTGTCGCTGACCAGTTGCACGCCTTCGCCCACCTGGCGGCTGGACGCCGAAATCAGGGTCTTGATCGCCTTGGCGGCCGCGGCCGAACGCTGGGCCAGGGCCCGCACTTCCGAGGCCACGACGGCGAAGCCACGCCCGGCGTCGCCCGCGCGCGCCGCCTCGACCCCGGCGTTCAGGGCCAGCAAGTTGGTCTGGAAGGCGATCTCGTCGATCACGCCGATGATGTTGCCGATCTCGTTCGAGGAGCGTTCGATCTCGCCCATGGCGGCGATGGCGCGGCCGACCACGGCCTGGCCCTTGACCGCCTCCTCGTGAGCTCCGTCCACGACGCCGCCCGCCTCGACGGCGCCCTCGGCCGAGCGGGCGACGGTGGCGGTGATCTGCTCCAGAGCGGCGGCGGTTTCCTCCAGCGAGGCGGCCTGCTGCTCGGTGCGGCGCGACAGGTCGTCCGACGCCTGGCTGATCTCATGGGCGCTGGCGCCGATGGCGCTGGAACGGTCGACGATGCCGCGCATCGTGTCCTGCAGCCTGGCCATCGCCCCGTTGAAGTCGGCGCGCAGCTGTTCGTATTGAGGCGCAAAGCTCGTGTTCAGACGGAAGGCCAGTTCGCCGCTCGACAGGCGATCCAGACCGGCGGCGAGACCGTCGACGACCTGGGCCTGCTGGCGGGCCGCTTCTGCCTCACGCTCGGCCTGGGACACGCGGGCCTGTTCGGCGGCGGCGCGCTGGACCTCGGCCTCGGCTTCCAGCCGCACCTTCTCCTCGGCGTTCTGCTTGAAGGTCAGGACGGCGTCCGCCATATGGCCGATCTCGTCGCGACGGCCGACCGCCGGGATGTCGATGTTCAGGTCGCCCGAAGCCAGCCGGCTCATGGCGCGGGTCATCGCCTCGACCGGACGGCTCAGGGCGCCGATCAGCCAGGCCACCGCCCCCAGCGCGATGACCAGCGCCAGCGCGCCGCCGATCGCGAAGCTCCAGTAGGCCTCTTCGAAAGCGAGGGTCTTGGCCTTTTGCCGCTGGGCGGCCAATACGGCTTCCTTCTCCTGGATGGCCGATATGGCGGCGCGAACGTCGAACAGGCGCACCGCCTGCTTGAGGCCGGACAGAGCCTGGGCATGGGTCGCCGGGTCTCGCGCCAGGGCGATCTCGCGATCCGCGTCCTCACGGAAGGCCTTGCCCGCCGCATTCAGCTTGTCCTGCTCGGCGCGATAGGCGGCCGTCGCGTCGAGCGAGGCCAGATCCGCCAAACGCGCCGTGAACTTGCCCGACGCCTCCTCGTAATGGCCCAGGAATTCCTGATCGCGCGTGGCGACGTAGCCGCGCACGGCGTTCTGTTGCTCGACCGCTGCAGCCAGGAGCAGATCGGAACCCTTGAAAATGGCGTTCGAAGCGGCGTCGGCGGCGTCGGCGCGTTGCAGCGCCGCCACGCTCCACAACACCACCAGAGTGGCCATCCCGCAGGCGCCGATCACGGCGGCGAAGGACAGGAGGAGCTTCTTGGGAACCGACAGATGCTGCAGCATTTTTTACGCTCGGAGGAACTAAGCCCTCCTCCTGCGCCGCACAGTTCGCCAAAGCCTTATCGTCCGACAGCGGAACTCTACTTAGAAACGCTCAGAGCGCCTTCAGCACCACCGACAGGGCGGTCAGCAACAGGTAAGCGGCGAAGGCCTTTCTCAGCACCTTGCGGTTCAGGCGGTGCGCCAGCCGCGCGCCATAGGGGGCGGTCAGCGCCGTCAGCAGCCCCATGATCACCGCCGCCGGCACGTTGACGTAACCCAGCGACAGCGGCGGACGGCCCGGCGCGTCCCATCCGAAGGCGGCGAAACCCAGGGCCGCCGTCGCCCCGATAGCCAGACCGAAGCCCGAGGCCGTCGCCACCGCCTGATGGATCGGTCGTCCGCACAGGGTCATGGTCATACCGCCGAAACTGCCGCCGCCGACGCCCATCATGGCCGACAGCAGGCCGATGCCCGTGCCGATCCCGCGCCGTCCCCAGCCCGTCGGCAGGTCCTTGCGCAGGGTGATGCGCTCGGGCAGCAGCCCCATCTGCATGGCGATCAGCAACAGGCAGACGCCATAGACGATGGCCAACCCCTCCATCGAGGTGAAGCCCGCGATCGCCGCCCCGACCAGACCGCCGAACGCCACCCACGGCGTCCAGGTCTTCAACACCACCTCATCCACCGCCCCGTGCGCCCGGTGCGTCGCCAGCGACCGCAGCGAGGTGGCGACAATGGTCAGCAGCGAGGTGCCGATGGCGACGTGCAGATTGCTCTCGCCGCCGACGCCCAGCACCGCGAAGGCATAGAAGAGCGCGGGCACCAGCACCGTCCCGCCGCCGACCCCGAACAGGCCGCCGATCACCCCCGCTAGCGCGCCCGCCGCGATCAGGGCGGCGAACATCATGGCGAGGTCGGACAGGGGCAGAGCGCTCATGGCTTGGGCATAGCGGTGCAACCCGCCAGCGTCATCCCGGAAAGGGCGTCAACCCGCCCCGCCCCCCTTTCGTCATGCTCCGGCAAAACGCAGCGGCGCCGACCGGGGAACCCAGCGGCGCCTGGAGGGCGAAACCGTCACCCGCCACGCTTTCAGTAGAGATCGCCTGCGGCGCCGCTGGGTCGTCCGGTCAAGCCGGAGGATGACGAAAGAATGCGGTGGCGCTTAAGGATCAGGCGGCTTCTTCCGACGCCGCTTCACCCAACCGGCTATGCCGCGCCTCGGCTTCGCGCACGGCCTCGACCGCGCGGTCCACGACCTCCAGCCCGGCCCCGGCCTTGACGCCCTCGACCGTCAGGATGCGGCGGAAGGCGCGCGCCCCAGCCCGGCCGTGCATCAGGCCCAGCATATGCCGCGCCATGCCGGCCAGATGCGCGCCCTCGGCCAGCCGCCCGGCCATGTAGGGCTTGTAGCGTTCGATGGCGGCGAAGGGATCGACGTCCTCGACATCCATCCCGAACAGCCGCCGGTCCACCTGTCCCAGCAGCGCCGGCTCATGATAGGCGGCGCGGCCCAGCATGACCCCGTCCAACTGCACGCCGTCAGCATCATCGAGGTGCGCCTCGGCCTGATCCAGATCGCCGATGCCGCCGTTGATGCAGATGGTCAGATGCGGCCGCTCGCGCTTCAGACGCCGCACCAGAGCGTAGTCCAGCGGCGGCACGTCGCGGTTTTCCTTGGGCGACAGGCCCTTCAGCCAGGCCTTGCGCGCATGGACGACGAAGTGGGTGATGCCGACCGCCGCCGAGGCGTCGACCGTGGCGAACAGGCTGACCTCGGGATCCTGATCATCGACGCCGATGCGGCATTTGACGGTGGCGGGGACGCTGACCGCGTCCTTGATCGCCGCCATGCAGTCGGCCACCAGTTCCGGCTCGCGCATCAGACAGGCGCCGAACTTGCCCGACTGCACCCGGTCCGAGGGGCAGCCGACGTTCAGGTTGATCTCGTCATAGCCATAGGCCTCGCCGATCCGCGCCGCCTCGGCCAGTTGCGCCGGGTCCGACCCGCCCAGTTGCAGCGCCACCGGATGCTCGACGGCGTCGAAGCCCAGCAGCCGCTCGCGGTCGCCGTGGATCACCGCCGGAGCCGTCACCATCTCGGTATAGAGCAGCGCCCGGCTGCTCAGGGCGCGGTGAAACGCCCGGCAGTTGCGGTCGGTCCAGTCCATCATCGGGGCGACGGACAGTCTGTGCGGCGGATGTGGCGTCATGACCTCAAGGGCGCGGCGGTTCGGGCGATGGCCGCGTCCTATAGAGACAATGGGCCGGAATGGCGACTGGCCCGCCCGTGCCCCCAACGGCCGTCATCCCAAGGGAGGTCGCAGAAGCCCTCCCCCCGGCGTCATCCTCGGCCTTGTGCCGAGGATCCAGACACGAAGAGGCATGCAGGTCATGTCGAAAGACCGTCCCGCGTCGAGTCTCTGGATCCTCGGCACAAGGCCGAGGATGACGGGTAGGGTAGGAGCTGACCATCCCATCATGCCTGCGATTGTCAGTCGCGCGCGACCTGGAAGCCGGCGAAGGACTGGCTGACCGGCATCAGCTCCAGGCTGTTGATGTTCAGGTGGGGCGGCAGGGTCGCGACCCAGAACAGGGTCTCGGCGATGTCCTCGCCGGTCATCGGCTGAGCGCCGCCATAGAGGGCGTCGGACGCGCCCTGGTCGCCGCCGGTGCGGACCAGGGTGAACTCGGTCTCGGTCATGCCGGGTTCGATCGAGGTGACCCGAACTCCCGTGCCGTGCAGGTCCGCGCGCAGGCCCAGCGAGAACTGGCGCACGAAGGCCTTGGTCCCGCCGTAGGCGTTGCCGCCCTTGTAGGGATAGGTCGCCGCCACCGAACTGATGTTCAGGATGGCGCCCTTGCGTTGGATCAGGCGCGGCAACAGGCGCCGCGTGATGGTCACCAGGCCGGTGATGTTGGTGTCGATCATCTGACGCCACTGGTCCAGGTCCGCGTCCTGGGCCGCGGCCGTGCCCAGCGCCAGGCCGGCGTTGTTCAGCAGCACGTCGATCTCGCGGAAGCCTTCGGGCAGGGCGTCCAGCGCCGCGTCGATGGCGGCCTCGTCGCGCATGTCGAAGGCGGCGGCGTGAACCTTGTCCGCGCCCAGTTCGGCGACCAGGGCGTCGAGACGTTCCTGACGACGGCCGGTGGCGACGACCTTCCAGCCGGCGCCGACGAAGCGGCGCGCCGCCGCCTGACCGATGCCCGCCGTGGCCCCGGTGATCAGAATCGTGCCGCTCATGTCCGCTCCGCTTTCAGGAATTTCGACGCAGGCTTAATCCCTGACCAGACCGCCGTCGACCACCAGATTCTGACCCGTCACCGCCCGGCTCCACGGCGAGGCGAAGAACAGGATGGCGTCGGCGAACTCCTGTGGCGTGGTGACCGAGCGCAACGGCGTCATCCCGGCGATCAGGTCGAACACCGCATCCGGCGTCGCCGCGCTGGCGTCCGTGGTCCGCAGCAGCCCGCCCGAGACCATGTTGACCGTGATCCCCGACGGGCCCAGGTCGCCCGCCGCCGTCCGCGTCAGGCTGAGCAAGGCGGCCTTGGCGGCGGTGTAGTCGTGATAGGGCACGACCGGATTCTGGAACAGGTTGGTGCCGATGTTGACCACCCGGCCGAAGCTCTGCGCCGTCATGCCGGGCGCCGTCGCCTGGATGACGTTCAGCGCCCCGTGGATCACGGTCGAGAACTGGCTCGCCATGTCCGCCCAGGCGATGTCCGTCATCTGCGCCCGCGCGTCGCCGTTGAAGCTGTAGTCGAGGGCGTTGTTGACCACGGTGCTGATCGCACCGCCGAAATGCGCCTCGGCCTGGGCCACCATGGCCTCGACCGCCGCCCGGTCGGTCACGTCGGCCTGGACCGCGATGACCCGCTCGCCCAGCTCGGCGGCCAGGGCCTCGGCCTGCGCCCCGCTGGCCCGCCAGTTGACTGCCACCCGCGCGCCCTGCCCGGCGAAGGCCCGCGCTGCCGCCGCGCCCACGCCGCGCGCGCCGCCGGTGATGAGAACGATCTGATCGCGGATTTCCATGGCCTGCCTCACGCTGAAGAACGAAGCCGAGCCATAGGCCGCCCGCCCTCCCCCGTCATCCCGGAAAGGGCGCAGCCCTTATCCGAGACCGCAAGAAGCGCCCCCCTTACCCCCCGCTCATCCCGGCGGACGCCGGGATCCAGTGCTTTGGCTGCAAGCTCATCGCCATGCCCGGCTCGCAGCTAAGATGCGCGCTGCCTAGTCTGGATCCCGACCTCCGCCGGGATGAACGGTCAAGGAGACACGCGGCCCCTTCATCGAACACGGGTTGCATTTAGGACGCTTCCTAATTAGCCTCTTCCCTATGAACACCCTGTTCAAGGCCCTATCCCACCCGGTGCGGCGACGCATCATCGCCATGCTGAGGGCGGGCCCGCTGGCGTCCGGCGACATCGCCGCCGCCTTCGACATGAGTTGGCCGACCATCACCGGCCACCTGAACGCGCTGAAGGAGGCCGGTCTGGTCAGCCCCGAGCGCGACGGCCAGTCGATCCGCTACCGGCTGGAAATCTCGGCGGTCGAGGAGGCCATGGCCTTCCTCCTGGACCTGACCGGCGCCGGCAAGACCCACGAGGAGGAGCAACCATGACCGCAGCCCGAAAACCCGACCTGAGCCTGATCGACATCGCCTCCATCGTGGTGACGGCGGCCATCGCCGGCGCCGCCGCCTGGGTCTTCCTGGCCGGGCCGACCGGCCCCATCCCCCTGCATTTCAACGCCCAGGGCGTCGCCGACCGGTTCGGCGGACGCGGCGAGCTGGCCGCCAGCCTGCTTCTGATCGCGGGCGTCGGCGCCTTGGCCTGCGGCGGCTGCGCCCTCTATGCCCACAAGGCCGAAGATCCGGCGCGACGGCGCGGCCTGATCATGGGTCAGTTGGTGGCGCTGCTGGCGATCGGCGGCGCGTCGGTATTGATGCTGGCCACCTCGCTGGGCGGCACCCTGACCACCGCGCCCGTCAGCTTCCACATGGCGGGGATGGGCCTGCTCTTCCTGCTGATCGGCGCCTTCCTCGGTCGGGTCGGGCCCAATGTCGGCATCGGCGTGCGTACGCCGTGGAGCTATAAGAGCCGCCTCGCCTGGGACCGCTCCAATCGGCTGGCCGGCCGTCTGTTCTGCCTGATCGGCCTGGCGGCCATCCTCCTGTCGCCCTTCGTTCCCCAGCCGCTGGGGATGCAGGGGGTGATCGCCGCCGTCCTGATCGCCGCGCTCTGGTCCGCTTTCGAAAGCTGGCGCGTCTGGCGCACCGATCCCGACCGCCAACCCTTCTGATCTCTACCCAACCCACACGACGGAGACGACCATGCTGACCCTCGCCGCCGCCCTTCTGCTCTCGCCGGTTTCGACGCCCGTCGAACTGGCATCCAGCCCTGCGCCCCTGCACGGAACCTTGCTGAGGCCCGAGGGCCAGACGCGCACCGCCGCCGTCATCCTGCCCGGCTCCGGCCCGACCGACCGCGACGGGAACAGCCCGCAACTCGGCCTTCGGGCCGCCTCCTATCAGTTGCTGGCGGAGGGTCTGGCCGAGCGCGGCGTCGCCACCCTCCGCATCGACAAGCGCGGCCTCGGCGAGAGCGCGGCAGCCGGCCCCGCCGAGGCCGACCTGCGCTTCAACACCTATGCCGACGACGCCCGCGCCTGGGCCGCCGAGGCGGCGGCGAAGACGGGCCGCCCCTGCGTCTGGCTGATCGGCCACAGCGAGGGCGCGCTCGTCGCCCTGGCGGCCGTCGAGAACGGCGACGACAAGGTCTGCGGCCTGGTGCTGCTGTCGGGCGCCGGGCGCCCCGCGGGCGTGGTGCTGCGCGAACAACTGGCGCCCCTGCCCGAGCCGCTGAAAACCCGCGCCTATGACGCCCTCGCCGAATTGGAGGCCAGCCGCACCGTGGCCGATCCGCCCGCCGAACTGGCCGCCCTGTTCCGCCCCTCGGTCCAGCCCTACCTGATTTCGTGGCTGGCGCTGGACCCGGCCAGGCTGGCCGCCGCCTACAACGGTCCCGTCTTCGTCGGCCAGGGAACCACCGACATTCAGGTTTCAGTCGCCGACGCCGAGGCGATCAAGGCGGCCCAGCCCCGCGCCGAGCTCGTCGTCTGGGACGGCGTCAACCATGTGCTGAAAACCGCGCCCGCCGACCGCGCGGCCAATATGGCGACCTATGTGGACCCGGCCCTGCCGCTTGCGCCCGGCGTGGTCGAGGCGGTGGCGGATTTCGTGCTGAAGTAAGCTCTCCCTTCTCCCCTTGAGGGAGAAGGTGGCCCGCGCCAGCGGGTCGGATGAGGGGTTTCGCGACGGCAAGTAGCAGCCCTTCACCCGGCCTCTGAGAGACCCCTCATCCGTCAGGCTTCGCCTGCCACCTTCTCCCGCAAGGGGAGAAGGCAGAGGACTACCCCTCCAGCTCCGCCCTTGCCTGCTCCGCCAGGTCGAAGAACCGCCGGCGCACCTCGGCGGCATAGGGGTTGTCGTGTTCGATGGCGCGGAACACCGCCGCGCTGTCGTGGCGGACCATATCCACCCCCTGCATGACCCGCTCGAAACTGGTCGTGGTCATCCGCGTCGGCAGCGGCTCCATGGCCATCAGCACCTTGGCGATCAAATGGGTCAGGCCCTGCACCGTCGCCGCCTCGCGGTCGTGATCCTCCGGCGTGACGACGAAGACCTTCAGGCCCAGCGCCTTGCGGCAGAAGGCGGCCACGTGCCACGCCGCCTTGTCGCCGCGCACCGGACAGACGGCGATGCGCAGACCCGGAATGCCGTCCTTGCCGCTCTGGGGGCCGAACAGGGGATGAGTGCCGACGATTCGGACACCCTCGGGCAGGCCGTCCAGCATCACCTTGGCCGGCTTCACCTTCACCGAGCCGACGTCGAGGATCAGGGCGCCCGGCGTCACATGCGGTGCCATGGCCGCGACCGTTTCCTCCAGAACCCCGACCGGCACGGCCAGCACCACCACCGGACAGGCGGCGGCCTCCGCCAGCGTCGTCAGCCGCGCCAGCCCCTCGCTGTCGCTCGCCGCCGGGTCGTAGGCGAGGATGTCGAACCAGGGCGACAGATGCCGCGCCGTCAGCCGCCCGAAAGCGCCGAAGCCGATCAGGCCAAGCTGGGGCCGGGAGCCGCTCACCCCGCCAGCGTCTCCTGGAACCGAACCGGCTGGCCGTGCGCCTTACCGATCAGTTCGCCGTCCTTCATCACCACTCGACCGCGCACGATGGTGGCCACCGGCCAGCCCGTGGTCTCGAAGCCGTCGAACGGGGTCCAGCCGCAGCGGCTGGCCTGCTGGTCGTGGGAAATGGTCTTCTTCGCCTTCAAATCCACGATGGTCAGGTCGGCGTCATAGCTGACGGCCATCCGCCCCTTGTTGGCCGTGCCGAACACCCGCTGCGCCCCGCCCGAGGTCAGGTCGATGAAGCGTTCCAGCGACAGACGGCCCTGCGCGACGTGGGTCAGCATCAGCGGCACCAGGGTCTGCACCCCCGGCATCCCCGAGGGCGAGGCCGGATAGGGCTTGGACTTTTCTTCCTTGGTGTGCGGCGCGTGGTCCGAGCCCAGCACATCAGCCACCCCCTGCTGCATCCCCCACAGCCACAGGGCGTCGACATGCTCCTGCGACCGGATCGGCGGGTTCATCTGGGCATAGGCGCCGAGCCGCTGATAGGCCTCGGGCGCGACCAGGGTCAGGTGCTGCGGCGTGATCTCGACGGTGGCGACATCCTTGTGGAAGCGCAGGAACTCCATTTCGTCGCGCGTCGTCACGTGCAGGACGTGGATGCGCGCGCCGGTTTCCTTAGCCAGCCCGACCAGACGGCGGGTGGACATGATGGCGCTCTCAGCGTCGCGGACCTCGGGGTGGCTGGTCCAGTCGCCGGTGCGGGCCAGGCTGCGGCGCTCGACCAGTCGGTATTCGTCCTCGGAGTGGAAGGTGGCGCGACGGCGCACGTTCGACAGGACTTTGCGCACCCCCTCATCGTCGGCGATCAGCAGGTCGCCGGTCGAGGCGCCCATGAAGACCTTGACCCCGCAGCAGCCCGGCAGGCGCTCCAGCTCGCCCAGATGCTCGGCGTTCTCATGCGTGCCGCCGACGTAGAAGGCGTGGTCGGTCCACATCCGGTCCCTGGCCCGCACCAGCTTGTCGGCCATGGTGTCGGGATCGGTGGTGTTGGGATTGGTGTTCGGCATCTCGAACACGGCGACGACGCCGCCCAGGGCCGCCGCGCGGCTGCCCGTCTCCAGATCTTCCTTCCACTCCAGACCCGGCTCGCGGAAATGGACCTGGGTGTCGATGACGCCCGGCAGGACGGTCAGGCCCGTGGCGTCGAACACCTCGCCCGCAGACGCTTGCGACAGGTCGCCGATGAAGGCGATGCGCCCGTCGATGACGCCGACGTCCGCCTTGCCGCGTCCCGCGTGGTTGGCGACTTCGCCGCCCCGCACGATCAGGTCATAGGTTTGGGTCATTGGCGCATCTCCTGAGGTCGAGCGCTTATGCGCGCTGTCGCCGGCCGGGGACAAGCCCGAGAGGCTGCCCTCTCCATCGTCATCCCCGGCCCTGTGCCGGGGATCCAGACGCGCGACGCCGAAAGGGAACGCGCGACGCCTCGACTCCACACCGGCGCGTGTCTGGATTCTCGGGACAAGCCCGAGAATGACGAATTCAGGGGCTCGCGAACTAATCCGCCAGTTGCGCCAGCAGCTTCCTCGACGCCTTCAGCACCCGCTCATAGGGCAGGTCCATCATGTGCTGGATGTGCTGGTTCAGGCGCGGGTCCATGTCGGTGAACTCCTGCAGGCTGCGCGGACCGCGCACCGCGGCGCCGGTCCAGGGACGCCGCAGGGTCTCGTCCGAGGGGCCGAACACGCCCACCGCCGGCACGCCCGCCGCCACGGCCAACTGGGTCCACAGCGAGTCCGCGCCCAGATAGAAGCTGGCCCGCGACAGGGCCGCCACCGTCTGCAGCCGCGTCAGCTTGCCTTGCAGTTCGATGACCCGATGGCGCGCCACGGCGAAGCGGATGGTGTGGGCGGAATCCCGGTCGATGTCCTCGCCGACGATCATCAGCCGCCCGCCCGCCAGCGGCCCGTCGTCGGCCAACAGCGGCCCCGCCACCTTGGCGTATCGCTCGGCCGGCCAGCGTTTGCCGACCCAGTCCACGCCCGGCCCGATGGCCAGGATCGGACCCTCGCCCGGCGGGATCAGGGCGTCGGCGGCTTCCTGGGTGTCGCGCCCGACGAACAGCTTGGGCGCCGGAATCTCATCCAGTTGCAGCACGCTCGCCGCCTGCTCGACCAGATGCACGCCCGGCTGCGGCTTGCCCCGCACCGCTCGCTTCTGGCGCCGCAGCTTGCCCGACAGGGTCGAGCCGCGCATGTCGACCACCAGCCCCCAGTTGGTCTCGCGCACCTGGTTCCACAGGGCGATCCAGTCCCAGCGCCCGTCGCGGTCCAGAACGATCAGCCGCTCCAGCCGCGGCGTGTCCGCAAACAGCGGCGCGCTGGCCGGCGAACCGACGACGGTGAAGGTGGCGTGCGGGATGGCCTCGACCAGATGGGCGAGCGTCCCCGACGAGAGGACCGCCTCTTCAGCGTCCGCCTCGGCGATATAGAGGATCGGGAAACGCCCATGCATGAACCGACCCTAGAGGGATTCTCTACGGAATTCAGCGTAGATGCGCCCCTAGACCACAACGGCGCCGGACGGGACGATCAGGCGATGCTTTCCACGATCCCGCCCTCGACGCGCAGGGCCGCCCCCGTCGTCGCGCTGGCCTGCGGCGAGGCGGCGTAAACCGACAGGTTGGCCACCTCTTCCGGCGTGGCGAAACGCCCCAGCAGGGACGAAGGCCGGTTTTCGGCCAGGAAGACGCCTTCCATCTGGGCCGCGTCGATCCCTCGCTTGGCGGCCAGATCGGCCATCATCGCCTCGGCCCCGGCGGTGCGCGTCGGCCCCGGCAGGATGGTGTTGACGGTGACTCCGCTGCCGGCCAGCACCTTGGCCAGACCGCGCGAGACGCCCTGCAGCGCCGCCTTGCTGACGCCGTAGTGGACCATCTCCGTCGGGATGTTCAGCGCGGACTCGCTGGAGATGAACTGGATACGCCCCCATCCACGCGCCTGCATGCCCTTGGCGTAGTGCCGCGACAGACGCACGCCGCTCATCACGTTCACCTGATAGATTTCCAGCCAGGCGTCGTCGTCGATGTCGAAGAAGGGGCGCGCGCCGTAGATGCCGACATTGTTGATGAGGATGTCGACCTCGGGACAAGCGGCGATGATCGCGGCGCAGCCTTCGGCCGTGCCGGGATCGGCGACCACGGCGCCGACGTCGGTTCGGCCGGACGCCAAGCGGATTTGCGCCGCCGCCTCGTCCAGGCGCACCGCCTCGCGGCCGACGATGGTGACCGCGGCCCCCGCCCGGGCCAGTCCTGTGGCGATGGCCAGACCGATCCCGGCGCTGGCCCCTGTGACCAGGGCGGTCTTGCCTTCCAGGTCGATCTTCATCGGCTTCTCCTTGAACTTTGCCGGGCGCGGACATTCGAACCGGCGCCGCCGCGCAATAGCTAGTGTCTCTGTTACGGTTTTGAAGGGCAGCGCCCGGCGATGAGCGCTTCGGAGGCGAATGTCCGCCAGCCGTGCGCTAAACCCCGTCCATGAGCCTTCCCCTTCTGCCTGACCGGACCTGCGGCGGCTGCGTCGAGTGTTGCCGCGTGATCCCGCTGAACCTGCCCGAACTGGCCAAGCCGACGGGGGAGTTGTGCGGCTATTGCGTCGATGGGGCGGGCTGTTCAGTGCATGAAATCAGGCCCCAGACCTGCCGCATCTGGTTCTGCCTATGGCGCGCGGTCGAACTGTCGGACGACTGGCGGCCGGACCGCAGCGGCGTCATCGTGCGGCCGGACGGCGTCGAGCGCGGCGAGATCACCCTCTACGTCGTGCGCCGCTCGGACTTCCTGGCCGGGATGGACTTCTTCGCCACGGTCGCCGGCTGGATCGCCGAGGGGATCGAGGTGGCCCTCAGCGTCCCCGGCCCGGTCGGGACCTATCCGGCCCGGGCCGTCGTCACCGACTGGCTGCGCCCCGCCATCGAGGAGGGCGACCCTCAGGACTTCGTCGCCCGCGTCGTGGCCTCGCTGGACCGGCTGGATCAGCACGACTTCCAGCCGGACGGCGTCACGGCGCGGTATGCGGTGGTGTGATCCTTCTCCCCTTGAGGGAGAAGATGGCAGGCGAAGCCTGACGGACGAGGGGTGTCGGCAGCGCGGTTGAAACCCTGACCTCGCCGTCCAGCCTCCCCTCCTGAACACCGCGCTCACACCCCTCATCCGAGCGCCTCCGGCGCCCACCTTCTCCCTCAAGGGGAGAAGGACTGTCGCAACCGCCTCCCCCTCCCTATCTTGGCCGCATGTCCATCGCTCGCCTCGACAGCCGCGCCCTGATCCGCGTCACCGGCCCTGACGCCCGCCCCTTCCTGCACAACCTGCTGACGCAGGACGTGGAGACGCTCAAACCCGGAGACCTGCGCTTCGGCGCCCTGCTGTCCCCGCCCGGCCGGCTGCTGTTCGACCTCTTCCTGTGGGGCGAGGAGAACGGCGTGGTGCTGGACGTCGCCGCCGAGCGTCGCGGCGCCCTGGTCCAGCGGCTGTCGATGTATCGGCTGCGCTCCAACGTCGAGGTCATGCCCATTCCCGACGCCGTCTTCGTCGCCTGGAAGGAAACCCCCGAAGGCTTCGTCCCCGATCCCCGCCTGCCTGCGCTGGGCGGCCGCCGCTGGGGCGATCAGTGCGAGACGAACGCGACCGAGGTCGACTGGCAGGCGCACCGGCTGGCTTTGGGCGTGCCGGACCCCACGGCGGACACGCTGACCGACAAGACCTATCCGATCGAAGCGGACTTCGACCTGCTGAACGGCATCGACTTCCACAAGGGCTGCTTCATCGGTCAGGAGACGACCTCGCGCATGAAGCGGCGCGGCACGATCAAGAACCGCATGATGGCCATCGTCTTCGACGGCCCCGCCCCAGCGCGCGGCGCCGAGGTGCTGAACGGCGAGCTTCGCGCCGGCGAGGTCATGACCGGGACCGAGGGCCGCGCCATCGCCCTGCTGCGGCTGGACCGTCTGGAGGGCGAATTGACCGTCGAAGGGCGTCCCGTGACTGTCGAACGGCCCGCCTGGCTCCCTGAATTCCAAGGCTAATTTCAGAAATACGGCAAATCTGCTTGTCATGAACGCCGCAACCAAGACGACCGCCGCCGTGGCGCGCCCTCGATGAAGCCGCCCAGCCCCCTGCCCCGCTCTCGTCATCCCGGCCGGAGCCTTTGCGAAGCGAGGCGGAGAGCCGGGACCGCCCAACACGATGACCGTCGGTGTTTCTTGCGGTCCCGGATAGCGGCTGCGCCGCTTCCGGGATGACAGGGCTGGCGAGCGGCGGGACGCCGTTTCCCCCTTGCTTGAACAGAACGTTCCAGCAACATCGACCCATGACCGAATCCGAGAAAGCTGACGGCCGCTGCGGCTGGTGCGGCACGACCGACCCGCTCTACATCGCCTATCACGACGAGGAATGGGGCGTGCCCGAGTACGACCCCCGCGCCCTATGGGAGAAGCTGGTTCTGGACGGGTTTCAGGCCGGCCTGGCCTGGATCACCATCCTGAGAAAGCGCGAGGGGATGCGCGACGCCTTCGACGGCTTCGATCCCGAGATTGTCGCCCGCTACGGCGAGGCGGATAGAGGGCGGCTGCTGGCCGACCCGCGCATAATCCGCTCGGGCGCCAAGATCGACGCCGCCATCAATGGCGCCCGCCTGTGGCTGGACATGAGGGACAACGGCGAAGACTTCTCAGCCTGGCTCTGGTCCTTCGTCGACGGCCAACCGCAGGTGAACCAGTGGACCGACTTCCGCGAGGCCCCGACCCAGACGCCGGAGAGCGTGGCCATGGCCAAGGCGCTGAAGGTGCGCGGCTTCAAATTCTGCGGTCCGGTGATCGTCTACGCCTTCATGCAGGCCGTCGGCATGGTCAACGACCACCAGACGACTTGCTTCCGTCATGGGGAGGTCCGCGCGACGGGCGGATCAGGCGCCGTCGCCAATGTCTGATGGTCGGCGTTGTGCAGCGGTCCGCTCTCGACCCGTTGGCGACGTTGGAATAGTCAGCTTGAGGCACACTGCGTGCGGCTCAGATCATAGCTAGCAAACGCCTTCTCCGCTCCCGCCTCATCCTTCATCACGATGGTCCACGAGGCGGAATCGGGGGTTACCGTCCAGCGGTTCACGAAGGTGGCGTCTGGGTAGATATAGGCGACTTCGAAGCTGTTCGCGCCAACAGATCCCGTCCCAACAGCGGTGAAATCACCGCCGAAACTGTCGGCGAAGAAGGCGGAGATTCCGCCCTGCTTCCGATCTACGGCGGCCCTGCCACCGAAGATCAGATGTGCCGCGTAACGATCTGTGGGGTCAGTTAAGGCGTGGCTGTCAGCTTCGACCAGGAATAGCGCGCCCTCCGTGATCGGCTTGGCCGCCAAGGTGATCGACACCGGCTTGCCCATGACCGATCCTGCGCCTTGCCAGCATCCGGCCAGTGCCAAGACTTCCTGGGGGACAGGCGCCGCGCCAGGTTCCTGTGCATATGCGGAAGTGGTCATCCCTGCGAGCAGGCAGGCAACAGCGCTGACGTACTTCATGTATCCCCCGGAAAGGCAGCTTCGTCGAACAAAGCTTTGCCGCGCCTCTATGGCGCGCCCGACGTCGCCTTTCCACCCCTAGCTGAAGTTCAGCTTGTCCGCTTTACGCCACACCGACGCGACCAGATGACCGGCTTCCGTCACGCGGAGGTTCGTGGCACTGACGCGCGATGAGCCCGCCTAAGCCCGCCGCCGCCAAGATCGTCCGCGCCTTCCCGACGCTGGCGCTGGAAGCCCTGGCGCGCGAGGCGGCTTCAGGCGGTCATGTCTGCGGCGTGGACGAGGCGGGGCGTGGTCCCTGGGCCGGGCCGGTCTCGGCGGCGGCGGTGATCCTGAACCCCGACGACCTGCCCCCGGGCATCGACGACTCCAAGGCCCTGACCGAAAAGCGCCGCGCCGCGCTGGAGGTCGAGATCAAGGCCCGCGCCCTGGCCTGGTGCGTCGGCTTCGCTACGGTGGAAGAGATCGAGGAGCTGAACATCCTGCACGCCACCGGCCTGGCCATGCGCCGCGCGGTCGAGGGCCTGGGCGTCCCGCCCGCCGTAGCGCTGGTGGACGGCAACTATCGCTTCAAACTGCCCTGCGCGGTGACCACCGTGGTCGGCGGCGACGGCCTGTCCCTGTCCATCGCGGCGGCCTCCATCCTGGCCAAGACGGCGCGCGACCGGCTGATGATCGACCTGGACGGACAATATCCCGGCTACGGCTTCGCCAGCCACAAGGGCTACAACGCCCCCATCCATCAACAGGCCCTGAAAACCCTCGGCCCCTGCCCAGCGCATCGCCGCGGCTGGAGCCCGATCAAGGCCTTGTTGGCAGAAGTTTAAAAGCGACCGTCGTCCCGGCCGAAGTTTCGCGGAGCGAGGCGAAGAGCCGGGACCGCCGCACACGCCCCCCCCACGTCTCTAGCAGCCCCATAAAGCGGCTGCGCCGCTTCCGGGATGACGAAATGGGAAGGCGCCTAGACGCCCAGAGCGCCGCCCACCAGCAGGCCCAGGACCAGAACGACCGCGATCACCGCCAGAATGATCGCCCAGTTGGGAAGACCGGTCGAAGTCCGGTGATGGGAAGGCGGACGATGGGCAGGCATACTCATGCCGCCGATAACCCCGACGGCGCAGGAATGTTCCGGCTCAGGCGGCGACGGGCAGGTCGATCGGTTCCTGAGTCACCACAAACAGGTGCTCCACATTGCGCAGCCGCCCGACGGAGCCGACCTTTTCCCCCTTCAGATTGTGGATGCCGATCCGGGCGCCGACGTAGCGGGGCCGCGCGATCTCGACCACCTGAACATGGCCGCGCGCCGACAGCATGGAAGTCAGATCGTCGCGCGACAGATAACCTTCATCGTTGAAGCTGACGATCAGGTTCGGCGTCTTCAGCCGCTCGACCACGGACTGCAACGCCGGGCCGATGCCGGGGCGGCTGTTGAACGGGCTCTTGCGGGTCTTCACGTCCACCCGCTTGTTGGCGATGCCATAGGTCTCGGGCTTGTCCCACAGGATCAAGCTTTCCCAGCAGTGGTAGTTGGCCAGATAGGAATGCTGGTTGTAGGGCGGGTCCAGATAGACGAGGTCGGCCTCGACCTGATCGGCGATCGCCACCGCGTCCCCTTGCGTCGCCTTGCACGGCCCCGCCGCCACGCCGGGCCGCAGGTCCGGCAGCCGCAGCTCCAGCGGCTTCAGCGCCCGCGGCGCCCACTGCTTCATATAGGCCATCTGCAGCCCGGCGGTGGAATCGACACGGTCCGCCGCCTCCATCAGGGCGACCAGAACCACGGCCTTCAGTTCGGGCTCCAGCCCCATCGTCTCAATGCGAGTGCGCATGGCGTCGATGCGAGCGCCGTTATCGGGGTGGAAGAAGCGGGCGTCCTCGCAGAAGGCCTTGGTGAACCAGCCGGCCTGCGGCGCCAGCGTCCGCAGTTCGGCCAGGATGGTTTCGGCCTGCGCCGCCCAGCGTTCACGGTCGGCCTGGACATAGGTCGTCGCCAGCGTGTGGGCATAGGCGTTGTGGTCGTTGGACCAGACGCGGAACCCCTGTCCCTTCAGCGCATGACCGACGCGGGCCGAGCCGGAAAACAGGTCGCAGACCGTCCCGCCGTCCGGCAGGACGGCGCGTACGGCGCCTGTCACATGGCCCAGAAGCGCGCGCTTTGAGCCGATGTATTTGATCATTGATCCCCGTCAGGTCCTGCGGGAGCGTTTTGCTCCTCGTCCAGCGTCACCGTAAGCATGGGCCGGAGCATGGGCCAGACGCAACAGATTCGCGGCCCCCGGCGCGCCGAAAGGCGTTCCGGCCAGGATCAGGATGCGCTGACCCGGCTCGGCCAGGCCATAGATCATGGCGCTTTCGACCGCGTCGTCGGTCAGGCCTTCCAGCGAGGTCGGCTGTTCGCCCAGTCGCGGCTCCAGCCCCCAGACCAGCGACAGACGGCGCGCCGTCTCGGCCTTGGGCGTCAGGGCCAGGACGGGCTGCAAGGGCCGCTCGCGCGACATCCGCCGCGCCGTGCCGCCCAGGGTGGTGAAGACCACCATGCAGGCGGTCGAGGCCGCCTCCGCCGCCTTGCGCGCCGCCGCCACCAGGGCGTCGACGTCGTGGATGTCCATGCCCGCGTGCTCGGCGTCCATCAGGCCCGGCCACAGGGGGTCGCGCTCCACCCGTTCCATGATGCGGTTCATGATCTGCACCGCCTCCATCGGATAGTCGCCCGAGGCCGTCTCCGCCGACAGCATCAGGGCGTCGGCGCCTTCATAGACGGCGTTGGCCACGTCGGACGCCTCGGCCCGCGTCGGGGCCGGCGAACTGGTCATGGATTCCAGCATCTGCGTCGCGACGATGGCGGGCACGCCGCGCTGGCGGGCGGCGCGCAGGATCTTCTTCTGCGCGACCGGCACTTCTTCCGGCTCCATCTCGACGCCCAGATCGCCGCGCGCGACCATGACGCCGTCGCAGTAGTCGAGAATGCTCTCCAGATCGTTCAGCGCCTGGGGCTTCTCAATCTTGGCCATGCAGGCCGCGCGACCGTTCACGATCCGCTTCAGCTCGGCCATGTCCTCGGCCTGCTGCACGAAGCTGAGGGCCACCCAGTCGACGCCGAGGCGCAGCGCAAAGGCCAGGTCCTCGCGGTCCTTGGGCGTCAGGGCCGAGACGGGAATGACGGCCTCGGGCACGGCCACGCCCTTGCGGTCCGACAGCTTGGAGCCGCTCTCGACCGTGACGTCGGCCCATTCGTCGCTGCGCTCGCCGACCCGCAGGCGGATGCGCCCGTCGTCGATCAGCAGCAGCATGCCGGTGCGCAGGGCCTTGAAGATTTCCGGGTGCGGCATCTGCACCCGCGTCTCGTCGCCCAGCGCCGGGTTCAGGTCGAACCTCATCTTGTGGCCCGGCTTGATGGCGATCTCGACGTCGGCGAACCGGCCCAACCGCAGCTTGGGTCCCTGCAGGTCGGCCAGGATGCCCAGCGGGCGTTTCAGCGCCAGCTCGGCGCCGCGCACGGCCTTGAAGGCGGCGGCGTGGTCCTCGTGCGAGCCATGGCTGAAGTTCAGGCGGAAGACATCCACCCCGGCCTGGGCCAGCGCCTTGACGGTCGCGGGCGCACGGCTCGCGGGCCCCAGGGTCGCGACGATGCGCGCGCGGCGGGCTCTGTTCATTGTGTTTCCTCGTGGCTCTAGGGGCCGTCGCCTCGTTTCAGAGGCTTTGAACCCTTGTGCCAATGAAACGCCGGGGACGTAAGACCACGCCCCCGGCCCGAAACACGAGTTTATGAACCGCGAAACACGAAGTTACGGCTTCGGAGCGTCGCAACGCCCCGCGGCGAACTGCGGCAGGTCCATGCAGCGGCCGTCGACTTCGTCCGTCAGCTTGACCCCGATCAGGTGGGCCAGGGTCGGGGCGATGTCGATCGTGCGCATCGGCAGGAACCGCTCCTGACCATTCGCGCCCGGCCACCAGAAGATGATCGGCACGCGGCGGTCATAGTCCCACGGCGAACCGTGGCTGGAGATGGCGTCGCCGATCCGGCCCGGGCCGGTCAGGCCCGGTTGATAGGCGCGCAGGATGTCGGGCGAGCGCCCGGCCACCGCCGACAGACGCAGCCGCTGGCGCAGGCTCAACTCCTCGGGGTTGTCCGAGGCGGGGATGGGCTCGGCCAGAAGTTCGTCGCGCGAAACAGCCAGCGCCACCTGGGGCTCGCCCTTGAGCAGTTCGACGGCGGCGGCCAGCACCTGGCTGCGCAGCGGCTCGGCCAGCGACTTCCTATCCGCGCCGACCACGATCAGCCCGCCCGCCGACGAGACCAGCGGATTGGCGTCAAGGTTGAAGCGCGCCTTCAGCGCCTCATTGACGCGCGGCAACAGGGCGCGGTCCACGCGGCCCGCGGCGGGATAGCCCTCGACCGAGGTGCGCTCGGGAAAGTCCGACCCGCCGTGGTCGGCGGTCAGGACCACGACCACCCCGCCAGGAATGGTCGCCAACTTGTCGAGGAAGACGCCCAGCGCCGCGTCGAGGCGCAGCATCTGCTCGCACATCTCCGGCCCCTGAGTGCCATAGCCGTGGCCGATGCGGTCGGTGGCCGACAGGCTGACGCCCAGCATGTCGGTGACGCCGCGACGCCCCAACTGCTGATTGTCCAGCAGTTCGGCGGCCCCCTCCAGCGTCAGTTCATCGAGGACGGGCGTGCCCTCGATGCTCACGTCCGCCGGCGGCAGGGTCGAGTTGAAGGTCTGGCCGCCGATGACCCACTGGCCTTCCAGACGACGGCAGGCGTCGTGCTGATAAGTCCAGGCGGGCGCATTCCGGCTGAAGCGGTCGATCATCCGCGCGTTCAGCGCCGCCACCGGAGCCAGCTTGGCCTTCGCCGACTGTCCCGGCTCGACGTAGGTGGTGAAGCCGAAACCCTCGGTCATCCAGAAGGCGCCGTCGCCCTTGTGACCGGCCAGGTTGATGGCGCCGCGATCCTTGCCGGAGATGCCGAAGACGCGGCTCCGGGGGCTGACCGCCTTCAACCAGTCACCCAGGGTCGAGGCCTTCAGCATATCAGGGCCGACCGGGCCGTTGTCGGTGTTTTTGCCGTGCGCCAGCGTGTTCTGCGGCGCAGCCAGGCAATAGGTCTCCTGACCCGTCGCGGTGTCGATCCAGTCGTTCGCGGGGATGCCGCTGCGCGCCGGATGGGCGCCGGTCAGGACGGTGGAGTGCCCGGCGCAGGTCACGGTCACGCCATGAGTCTGATAGCCGTTGATCGACACCATGCCCTGATCGGCCAGGGTCTTCAGCCCGCCGGTGAACTGGCCGCGATACTGGTTGAACAGGTTGGCGCTCAACTGATCGACCACGATGGTCACGACCAGAGCGGGCGCGACCCGCTCGGCCGAAGCGGCGCTAGCGGCGGGCTGGGCCGCCTGCTGCGCCATGGCCGGAAGGGCTGCGCCGGCCAGAAGGACGAGCGCCAGGGTCGGGGCCAGAACGCGGCGGAGAATCATGAGGACACCGGGAACATTGAAACGAGCCCGGCGTGACTACCCCCCGGACATGACGGCGCCAAGACGATGCGCCTCGACGCCAAGGATGATACGCTCAAGCTACCGTTAGGGAGCCCCCGCATGAGCCGCGCGATTCACGAAGAAACCCATCTGGTCAGCCGGATCGGCTGGATGCGCGCCGCGGTGCTGGGGGCCAACGACGGCATCGTCTCGACCGCCAGCCTGATCGTCGGCGTGGCGGCGGCGGGCTCGCCCAAGTCCGCCATCCTGGTCGCGGGCGTGGCCGGCCTGGTCGCCGGGGCCATGTCGATGGCGGCGGGCGAATATGTCTCGGTCAGTTCGCAGTCCGATACGGAAAAGGCCGACATCGCCCGCGAGACTGCCGAACTGGCCGCCGATCCCGAGGCCGAACGCCGCGAACTGACCGCCATCTATGTCGGGCGCGGCCTGACGCCGGAACTGGCCCGTCAGGTGGCCGAACAGATGATGGCGCACGACGCCCTGGGCACCCACGCCCGCGACGAACTGGGCATATCCGAGATCACTACCGCCCGGCCGATTCAGGCGGCCCTGACCTCGGCCGCGACCTTCGCCATCGGCGCCGCCCTGCCCCTGATCGCGTTGGCGCTGACGCCGACCGGCTGGATCTCGCCTGTCGTGGCGGCGGCGACGCTGATCTTCCTCGCCCTGCTCGGCGCGCTGGGCGCCAAGGCGGGCGGCGCGGCCAAGCTGAGGCCGGTGGTGCGCGTGGTCTTCTGGGGCGCCGTGGCCCTGGCGGTCACGGCCGGGATCGGCGCCCTGTTCGGGATCGCCGCCTGACGGATGGTGGTGCGAGCGGCGGGGGTCGAACCCGCAAGACCGAAGTCGGCAGATTTTAAGTCTGCTGCGTCTACCAGTTTCGCCACGCTCGCGGTCTTGCTCCCCTAGACCATTTTTGTTTCAGGTCGAATCGACCTGAATTCAAAAAATGGTCCAGCATCATCCTGGAGCGAAATCTAAGCCGAGTTGGACTGCGTCCAACTCAACCGATTTCGCTCTAGTGCGTCGCCTCAGGCGAGGCGGGGCGCATGGCCCGGAAATCCACGTCGGAATCAGCGATCAGGCGCACCAGGGCGGCCCAGGCGGCGACGTTCTGGGTCATCTGCGCCGGGTCGATCTTGTCCAGGGTGTCGTCAGCCGTGTGGTGCAGGTCGAAGTAGCGCGTCCCGTCCTGCGACAGGCCGAAGACCGGCACCCCAGCGCCTGCCAACGGGCCGATATCCACGCCGCCATGCAGTTCCGGCACGTTCGACGGCAGGACGCCCAGCGGACGCAGCACCCGCGCGGCGATCTTGGCGAAGTCCGAGTTCTGAGCGCCGGGCGGAAGGCCCAGGGCATAGACGCGGTCGGCGCCGAAGTCGCTTTCACCCGCGACGATGTGCTTTTCCACGCCCGCGCCGATGTTGCGCAGATAGGCGCCGCCGCCGTTGCCGGTGTCGGTCGGCTGGGCCACCTCTTCCGATCCATAGAGGACCACGCGCACGGTGCGGGCCGGACGGCCCTGTTCGGCGATCAGCTTGGCCGCGGCCAGGGTAATGGCGCCGCCCGCCGCGTCGTCGATGGCCCCGGTGCCCAGATCCCAGCTGTCCATGTGCGAACCCAGGACGATGATCTCGTCCGGCCGGGTCGCCCCGACGATGTCGCCGATCACGTTCTGGCTGCGCGTCTCATAGGTATGGGCGGTGGATTTCAGGCGCAGCCGCACCGGCTCGCCCATCTTCACCAGCCGCGCGATCTGATCGGCGTCCGGCGCGCTCAGCGCGAAGGCCGGCAGCGGCACCTTGCCTTCGACATAGCGGGTGGTGCCGGTGTGCGGCATGCGATGTTCGTCCGAACCGGCCGAGCGCATGACGAAGGCCAGGGCGCCGCGCTTGGCCGCCTCGGTCGGCCCGTTGCCGCGAATGCGCGACAGGGAGCCGTAGCCCGAGCCGTCCTGCATCCGCACCATCTGGCCGCCGTCGACCAAGGCGATCTTGCCCGCCAGCGAACCCGCGGGCGCGGCCATCAGGGCCTCCAGACCGTCGAAGAAGACGATATCGGCCTCAATGCCTTTGGCGGGCGTGGGCAGCGAATGGCCCAGGGCGGCGACGACCAGCCGTTGCGGGCGCGCGCCCAGCAGTTCGGCGCTTTCCTCGCCCCGCTCCCAGCCGACCAGCGGGAACTGTTCGATGCGGACGTTCTGGAAGCCGTGGGCGCGCATATAGTCGGCGGCCCAGTCGGCGGCCGCCTGTTCCGCGTGCGAGCCCGCCGGACGCGGGCCGAAACGGGTGGTGATCTGGGTGACGTAGTCGAGGGCGATGTTCGACTGCAGCGCCTGATCGCGCGCCTGTTCGGCGGCGCGAACGGTCTTGGCGTCCTGGGCCAGAACAGGGGTGGAGATGAGGCCCAGCGCCAATGCGCTGGCGGCCATCAGACGGGCGTTGAACGACAAGAGAGCGCCTCCCAGACTCAGAAATGAGGCGGGACCCTAGCGGGCGAAGCCTGCGACCGAAAGCCTCAGCTTTTGCCGAAGGGACGGGGAACTGACGCGGCCGCACATTCTATTCGTCATTCTCGGCCTTGTGCCGAGAATCCAGAAACGCAGCCTCTGAAACCTTGGGCGCGGCGCGAACCACGGGACGCCGGCGAGTGTCTGGATCCCCGGGACAAGCCCGGGGATGACGGAGAGAGGGAGCCGACGAACAGCATCCCCGCCTCGGTAGAATTCACTCGCCCTTGAGGAAGGGCTCGACCGGGCCTTGCAGCTTGACGGTCAGGGCCTTGCCGCGACGGTCGACGCGGTTGCCGACGGCCAGACGGACCCAGCCTTCCGAGACGCAGTATTCCTCGACGTTGGTCTTTTCCTCGCCCTTGAACAGGATGCCGATGCCGCGCGCCAGCAGGTCGGCGTCGTGGAAGGGGCTGTCGGGATCGACCGAAAGGCGGTCAGGCAGGACGTCGGACATGGGATGGTCTCGCGAAAATCGAAGCGCGCTGAATAGCCGCGCGCGGCCGGGATGCCAACCGCGCCTTTCTTCGGCGCGGCGTTGCTACTGAACCGATTGGCGCGCGGCGACCGGCTGCGGGGCGTCTGCGGCGGGCGGCGTATAGGCGCGCGGACCGGCTTCGGCGGGGGCGGCGGCGGGCGCGGCGGTCTTGGCCGCCGGACGGGCGGCCGGGCGTTGGGCCGGACGCGCGGCAGGGCGAGGTGCGGGCTGGGCGGCGGCGGGCTGCACGGCTGGGGTCGGCGCGGGGGTCGCGGCTGACGCCGGAGCCGCCGCCGGAACGACGGCCGGAGGCGCAGCCGGCGCGCCCGCCGTCGCGGCGGCGGCGCGGGCCGCGTACTGCTGCGCCTGGAAGCGCTTGGCCAGCTTCTCGGTCAGTTCGCGGGCGCCCGCGGGGGGCATCTGGGCCATGATGGCGGCCAGGGTCCGGGGCCGCATGGCGGCGGCGACCGGCAGGCGAACCGAGTCGTCCAGGGTGTTGAACACCGCCGCAGCCTCCTTGGGCCGCATGGCGGAATAGACGGCGACCAGACGGTCGTTCTCGGCCTTTTCCTTCTCGTCGACCTGACCGACCAGGGTCGCGATCTCGCCCTTGAGGGCTTCCAGCGCCTGCAGCTTGGCGTCCAGCTTCTGCTCGGCGGCGACCATCAGCGGCAGGGTGGTGGCGAAGTCGGCGTCGCGGGCGTCCAGGGCGTCGCGGCGCTTGGACAGGGACTGGATGATGCGCAGTTCAGCCGGGGAAATGCCCGCCTGCTGGGCCAATTGTTCCGGCGTCAGGGCGCAGACGGCGGGCGCGGGCTTGGCCGCCGCCGTCCCGCCGCCCTCGCCGGGCGCCTCGGCGGTCACGGCGTCCTGGGCCCAGGCGGTCGCGCCCTGGAACAGTTCCGGCGCCACGCCCGCCGCGCGCACGGCCACGACCCCGCCGATGGCGATGGCGATCAGGGGCAGAAGGCGGGGCAGCTTGCTCATGGGCGGTACTCGGAAATAAAATGGCGCCCCTCAAGTCGTCCGACGCCGCGCGTCGGACATAGGGGCCCAAAAAGCATCATGCGGCGAAAAGATCTTCGTCCAGACTACGACGGGCGCGGTTTAGGCACTGTTGCGCAGCGTGGTTAGCGGCGAGGGCCTGCATCACCGGAGCGAAGCGATCGGCGGCGGCCGGCGCCGGCGGCGCAGGGCGAGCGGCGGGGGCCTTCATGACAGCGCGAGCGCCCTCGATCCGTTCCATCAGCGACGCCATGCGACGGGCGCGGGACTCGTCGTCCAGCAGAGGGGCGACCGCCGAAGCCGGGACCTTCAGCTCCAGGGGCGGCTCCGGGTGGACCTCCGGTTGCGGCGGCGCGGCTGACCGCGAAGGCAGACCGGCGGGGGCGCGGGCGATCAGCACTTCCAGCTCCTGCTTCACCGCGCGGGCCTTGATGATCCGGTCGTGCAGCAGGTCGGTCTCCTGACCTGAGGCGCGCAGGGTGGCCAGGGCTTGTTCGGCGCGACCGGCGGCCGAGTTCAGCTCGCTCACGGCGCCGGCGAAAGCCAGCTGTCCCTCGCGCAGGGCCTTGAGCTTCTTCTCCAGCTTGATGCCGTAGCCGATGGCCGCGACCAGCAGCAGCATGAGGATGGAATCGAGAATGATGCCGGTCATGTCAGCGTTTCCCTCTGCCCAGGTTGGAAGCGATATCGGGGTTGATCGGGCCTTCGACCCGCACGGCGATATGCTGGCCTCTGCGGCCCATCTTGCCGGTCGTCAGCGGAATGGTGCCGGCCCGGATCGACACTTCGCAGTCCGGTGAAACGTTCAGCATCAGGGTGTCGCCGACCTTGAAATCCAGCACCTTGGACAGGGGGATCTGCTGCTCGTCCAGCACGCAGCGGACCTCGGTCTCCGTGGTCCAGAGCTCGGTGGCCAAGTGGCCTTCCCAGATGTTGTCGCGGCCGAACTTCTCGCCCATGAACTGCTGCAGCAGCATCTTGCGAATGGGCTCCAGCGTCGAATAGGGCAGCAGCAGTTCGACCCGCCCGCCCCGGTCTTCCATGTCGATGCGCAGCTTGACCAGGATGGCGGCGTTGGCCGGGCGCGCGATGGCGGCGAAGCGCGGATTGGTCTCCAGCCGGTCCAGGTTGAAGTGAACCGGCGTCAGCGGTTCGAAGGCCTGGCGCGCGTCGTTCAGGATGACCTCGACCATCCGCTGCACCAGCACCCGTTCGATGGTGGTGTAGGGCCGGCCCTCGATCCGCAGGGCCGCCGTGCCGCGACGCCCGCCCAGCAGGACGTCCACAATCGAATAAATGAGATTGGAATCGACCGTCAGCAGGCCGTAGTTGTCCAGTTCCTCGGCGCGGAACACCGCCAGAATGGCCGGCAGCGGGATCGAGTTCAGATAGTCGCCGAAGCGGATCGACGAGATTGTGTCGAGGCTGACCTCGACGTTGTCCGAGGTGAAATTCCGCAGGCTGGTCGTCATCAGCCGCACCAGGCGGTCGAAGACGATCTCGAGCATCGGCAGACGCTCGTAGGACACCAGCGCCGAGTTGATGATGGCGCGAATGCCGCTGCGCTCGCCATCGTCGCCGTCGCCCATGTCGAAGCCCAGCAGGCTGTCGATCTCGTCCTGGTTCAGCACGCGCTCGGACAGGGCCGCGCCCGCGTCGGGCTCGCCGCCGAAGGGATCCAGTTCGTTCTCGGCCGCCAGGGTGTCGGTCATGCCTACTGCACCAGCATTTCTTCGATCAGCACGGCGTCCACCTTGCCCGGCGCGGCGATCAGGTTGACCCGGCGTAGGATCTCGGCGCGCAGCTGATAGGAGCCGGCCGATCCGGCCAGATCCTCAGGCCGCAGTTCGCGCAGGAAGCCCTGGAACATGTCCTGCAGCCGCGGGGCCTCGCTCTGCAGATGGGCCGCCAGGGCGGCGTCCTTCATCTCCAGCGTCAGCTTCAGCTTCAGATAGGTCGGACGTCCGTCCGTCGACTGAATGTTCACGATCATGTCGGGCAGGGTGTAGAAGGTGACGCCGTCAGGTCCGGGCGCGATCTTGCCCAGCGACGGGTCGGCCGCGCCGCCCTCGCCGCCGCCGTGCTCGCCGCCCTTCTTCGCAGCCTTCTCGTCCTTCTTCGCAGGCCCGCCATGGTCGGCGCCCGCTTCGGCCTCGGCCGGCTTGGGCTTCATCAGAAGGAAGGCCGCCGCCCCGCCGCCGCCCAGCACGACCAGGGCCGCCGGGATGATGATGAACAGCAGGGGCATCTTCTTCTTGGCGGGCGCGCCCTCGCCGCCCTCGCCGTCGGACACGGCGGGCAGGTTGGCGTCGTCGCCGCCCGGCGTCGCATCTTTCTTCTTGCCCAGCTTGAGCTTCAGCATCCGCACGTCGCCCCGATCCTCACAGCCTTCCTGATGAGGCGTTTTTGGTTAACGAGGCGTTTACAATCGGCAAATCCTGCCGGGCGCCGCAGGGGGTGAAACCGCTCAAACCCCCATTCCGCCTGGATTAACCCTGTTGGCACGGTCGTTGCGACGAGAGGGGCGAAGGAGCCGCACTCGTGGAAAACGCCGCCTACATCGGATTGTCACGCCAGATGACGCTGCGCCGCGAGCTGGACATCGTGGCCAACAACGTCGCCAACGCCGACACCACCGGATTCAAGGTCGAACAGCTGATGGTCGGGACCGAGATTGGTCCGCGCGCCCGCAACGACAACATCCGCCCCTCGGCCAGCTTCGTCCTGGACAAGGGTGTGGGCCGCGACTTCGGCCAGGGCTCGATGAAGCAGACGGGCCGCACCCTGGACTTCGCCATCGAGGGCGAAGGCGCCTTCTTCACCGTGCAGACGCCGACGGGCCCGGCCTATACCCGCGACGGCGGCTTCACCACGGACGCCGAAGGCAGGCTGACGACCAAGCAGGGCCTGCCGGTTCTGGCTGACGGCGCCGAGATCGTCCTCGACCCCCAGCGCGGCCCGGTCAGCGTGGGCCAGGACGGCACCATCAGCCAGCAGGGTCTGCCGGTCGGCCGCCTGAACGCCGTGCGCTTCGACGCCCTGTCGGTGCTGCAAAAGAGCGGCGACGGGCTTTACCGCAACGCCTCCAACACCCAGCCGCAGGCCGCGCCCGACGTGCAGATCCGCCAGGGGATGCTGGAAGGGTCGAACGTCAACACCCTGCTGGAAATCACCAATCTGATCGAGATCAGCCGCGCCTACGAGCGCATCTCGAAGATGATCGAGAACACCAACGACCTGTCGCGCCGCTCGGTCGAGCGGCTGGGCCGGGTCGGCTAGAAGGAACGCTGAACGATGCGCGCTCTCAGAACCGCCGCCTCCGGCATGCTGGCCCAACAGCTGAACGTCGAGGTCATCTCCAACAACATCGCCAACATGAACACGGTCGGCTTCAAGCGTCAGCGAGCCGAGTTCCAGGACCTGCTGTACCAGAACGTCGAGCGCATGGGGGCCCAGTCGTCGACCCAGGGCACCGTCGTTCCGACCGGCATCCAGATCGGCGCGGGCGTCAAGGCCGGCAGCGTCTATCGCATCACCGAGCAGGGCAGCCCCAGCCACACCGGCAACACCTATGACGTGGCCATCGACGGCAAGGGCTATTTCCAGATCACCCTGCCCTCGGGCGAGATGGCCTACACCCGCGCCGGCAATTTCTCGGTCAACGGCGAGGGGCAACTGGTCACCGACGACGGCTATGCGGTCGAGCCGGCCATCACCATCCCTCAGGACGCCATCGACGTCTCCATCTCCAAGTCGGGCCAGGTCCAGGTCACGACCCAGGGCCAGAGCACGCCGCAGGTGGTGGGTCAGCTGGAGCTGGCGACCTTCTTCAACGAGGCCGGTCTGGAAGCCATCGGCGACAACCTGCTGCTGGAGACCGCCGCCTCGGGCGCGGCGACCGTGGGGGCGCCGAACGAACCGGGCTTCGGTTCGCTGATGCAGGGCTATACCGAAGCGTCCAACGTGGATGCGGTCAGCGAGATCACCGCCCTGATCGTGGCCCAGCGCGCCTATGAGATGAACTCCAAGGTCATCAAGACCGCCGACGAAATGCTGTCCGTCTCGGCCCAGGTGAAGAACTAGGTCATGGGCATGATCCGTCTCCTCGGCCTGACCCTTCTCGCCGCCGCCCTCGCCGGTCCAACCCTGGCCGGCCCCGTCAGCCTGCTGCCCGATCCGACGGACGACGACGGTCGCGTCACCCTGGGCGAGTTGTTCGACGACGCGGGCGCCGCCTCGGGCGTCGTGGTCGGTCAGCGCACCGGCGCGACCGCCGTCTTCGATGCCGCCCAGATTCAGGCGGCCACCCGCCGCGCCGGTCTGGAATGGAGCAATCCGCAGGGCCTGCGCCGCATCGTCGTGCGCGCCGGAACGGGCGGGGCCCTGCCCGCCGAAGCCTCCGCCCGCCCCGCGGTCGCCAGTGTTGGGGCCAGCGCGGCTTCGCGACCCGGCGCCACGGTCGAGGTCCTGACCTACGCCCGCAGCCTGGCCGCCGGCGACATCGTGCAGCCGTCCGACGTCGTCTGGTCCGTGGTTCAGGCGCATCAGGCCCCGGCCGGCGGTCCCCAGGACGCCGATCAGGTTGTCGGCCTGTCGGCCAAACGGCCCTTGCGCGCTGGCGCCGCCGTCGCCAGCCGCGACCTGGCCTCGCCCCAGGTCATCGCCCGCAACGACATGGTCGAAGTCGCCTACATCGCCGGCGGCGTCGAACTGACTGTCACCGGCAAGGCCGTCCGCAACGCCTCGGCCGGCGAGGCGGTGCCGGTGCTCAACGTCCAGTCCGGCCGCACCATCGACGCCGTCGCCGTCGCCCCTGGTCGGGCCGTGGCCGGCCCCGCCGCCGCCGCCGCCCGCGCCAACCCGCAACAGTTCGCCGCCCGCTGAGAGCGCAGAAAGATCCTGTCATGCGTAAAGCCCTGATCCTCGCCGCCGCCGTCTCTGCCCTGTCCCTGGGCGCCTGCTCCACCGCCATCGAGGCGGTGAAAGGTCCCCAGTTGGCCCCCATCGGCTATCCCTCCGCCCTGGTCCCGGTCGAGCAGGCCTACCTGCCCGAACCGACCCCGGCCTCCGCCAACAGCCTGTGGCGCACGGGCGCGCGCAGCTTCTTCGGCGACCAGCGCGCGCGCCGCGTCGGCGACATCCTGACGGTCAACATCGACATCAACGACCGCGCCCAGACCCAGAACACGACCCAGCGCTCGCGTTCCAACAGCGCCTCGGGCGGCGTCACCAACTTCTTCGGCCTGGAGAACAGCCTGGGCCGCGCCTTCCCCGGCGGCTTCGACCCGGCCAAGATGGTCGGCACCGAGGGCGAGGCCAACGCCGCCGGTTCGGGCAGCGTCAACCGCTCGGAACGCGTCAACCTGACCGTCGCCGCCGTGGTCACCGCCGTCATGCCCAACGGCAACATGGTCATCCAGGGTCGGCAGGAAGTGCGCACCAACCGTGAGGTCCGCGAACTGACCGTCGCCGGCATCGTGCGGCCCGAGGACATCTCTTCGGCCAACACCATCGCCCACACCCAGATCGCCGAGGCGCGCATCAGCTACGGCGGTCGCGGCGACATCAGCCGGATGCAGGCCACCCCGGCGGCTCAGTCCCTGGTGGAGCGTTTCAGCCCCTTCTGACCCGCGTTCGATGAGGCGTGTGATTCCGGCGACAGGCGGTCACGGAATCGCGCGCGGCCAAGCGGGGCGGTGAACCCTTAACAAGCGACCCGCGTTTGCCCTGTCGAACGCGAGTGATTTGTAATGTTGAAGTCCCTGCTTCCCGCCGCCGCCGCCCTGGGTCTCGCCGCCCTGGCCGGGCAAGGCCTGACCAGTGCCCCCGCCGCCCCGGAAGAAGGCGCGGTCGGATGGCATCTGTTGCGTGAAGGAACGATGGCCAAGCTGGCTTACGGCCTGGCGGATTCAGACGAGGTGGCGCTGATGCTGACCTGCTCGCCCGGCGACCGGACGGCGGTGGTCTATGGCGATTCCCAGCCGCGCAGCCCCGCCCTGACGCCCGTCTCCCTGGGGCCGCAGCCGATCGATCCCCTGTCCGACGGCGAAGCCTTCGAGGCCCGTCTGCCCCTGACCGACGCGGCCCTGACCGGTCTGGCGCGCGGCGGGCGCATGGCGGTGCAGACCGAGGCCGGCGACCGGGAATTGCGGGCGACGCGCGCGGAGCGCCGCATGGTTCAAAGCTTTCTCGGCTATTGCGCTTCCAGCCACGCCTGATCAAAGTCCGCCCGAACCATTCAGCGGGGGCTGAACCATGACCGCCTTGCTGGGGCTTGCGCTCGCCCTGACCTTGCAGACCACGCCGCCGTCTGCGGCCCCGGGCTGGACCTGGACGCTTTATTCCGGCGACGGCCCTCTGGTGCTGGCCAACGAGATTCCCGACACCCCGCGCCTGCGCACCACGCTGGAATGCGCCCCGGGCTCCAGCATCGTGCGGCTGACCCTCTATGACGTCCCTTCGACCGACGGCTACGCCACCGTCACCGCCGGGGCCGCCGTCACCAATACCGAGATCCGCGCCCGCCGCGGCCAGCTTCAAACCATGCTGCGCGCCGACCACCCGGTCTTCACCGCCTTCATGGCCAGCGGCAAGCTGGAGATCACAGTCGGCGAACAGTCATCGGCGGTGGAGATCGATCGGGCGAATCTGTCCAAGCTGCGTCGGTTCGCCGAACTTTGCACTGGCTAGGATTCCCCATGCGTCCCGTTGTCTGGATCGCCCCCGCTCTCGCGGCGCTCGCCCTTTCGGCCTGCGCGCCGACGGTGAAGTCCAACCTGATCGCCGCCTCCAGCGGGGCGCCCGTCGCCACGCCCGGCTACGACTGGCACCTGAACGAGGACGCCGACGAAGCCAGCCTGTCCTACGGCGTGGCCGACACCGACGACGTGCCGCTGGACCTGTCCTGCCGTCCCGGCTCGGGCGCCCTGCAGATTTTGCAGACCGTGGCGGCGGGCCATCCCCGCGTGATCGGGCTGGAGTCGGGCGGCGACACGGAATCCTATCCCGCCAAGGCCGAACCCTCGGCCCTGCAGGACGGGCTGGACCTGACCGCCGCCGCCCGCGCCTCGGACCCGGTCTTCCTGCGCTTCCGCCAGTTGGGCTGGCTGGCGGCCTATGGCCCCGACTACCGCACCCCCTTCGTGGCCCAGCGCGGATCGACCAAACGGATCGACCGCTTCTTCGCCCTCTGCGGCTGAGGCCCGCCGAACAGCTTGACCGTCGCGCGCCGCCCCTGTCTGCTCCTCCTCGCTTGAGGGAGGACAGCATGGACAAGCAATTTCTGGCTGGGCGATTTCTGATCGGGGCGGCGCTGGCTGCCTTCATGGCGGCGACGCCCGCTCTGGCCGAGGGCGCCCAGACGGGTCCCGCCGCCGCCGCGACGACCGCCGAGGCCGGGGCGCTGGCCGGGGTTCTGGCCGGGGTTCTGGCCGACTATGAAGCCTATCTGCGTCGCGTCGATCCGATCAGTTCGGGCATGGACGGCGATCGCGACGCCCTGTCGCGCCTGCCCGACCCCAGCCGCGCCGGCGATCTGGCGCGTCAGGCCCCGCTCAAGGCCCTGCTGACCCGGCTGGACGCCATCAACCCGGCCGCGCTCGACGCCGACGCGCGGCTGAACCACGCCTTCTCCCGCTATCTGATCGCCCGCGAGTTGGAGCGCATCGCGCTGGACCCGTCGCGCCTGGCCTTCGATTCCGAAGGCGGCCCGGCCCAGACCCTGTCCTACCTCGCCGGTTCGACCCGCATCGCCACCCGCGCCGACGCCGACGCCTGGCTGGCCCGGCTGGAAGCCGCGCCCGCCTTCTACGACGCCGACATCGCCAACGCCCGGCGCGGCCTGTCTTCGGGTCTGATCCAGGCCAAGTCCGTGGTCGAAAGCGCTCTGGGTCAGGCCCAGCGCGACGTCGCGGTCAATCCCGACGGCGACGTCCTGATGAAGCCCTTCGCCGCCCTGCCCGCCAATATTCCGGCGGCGGATCAGGAGGCCTTGCGCGCCGGAGCCCGCGCCCTGATCGACGGCCCCATCGCCGCCCGCCGTCAGGCCTGGCTGGCCATGCTGCGCGACGACTACCTGCCCAAGGCCCCGGTCGAGCCGGGCCTAGTCCACCGTCCCGGCGGCCGCGACCTCTACGCCTTCTTCGTGCGCAGCGACACGACCACCGATCTGACCCCGGATCAGGTGCATCAGATCGGCCAGGAAGAGGTCGCCCGCATCCGCGCCCGGATGCAGGACGAAATGCGCGCCGCCGACTGGACCGGCGACTTCGCCGGCTTCCTCAACTTCCTGCGCACCGACCCGCAATTCTATGCGACCAGCCGCGAACAACTGCTGGAAAAGGCCTCCGAGATCGCCAAGCGCGCTGACGACGGTCTGCCGGCCCTGTTCGGAACCCTGCCCCGCCTCCCCTACGGCGTTAGGCCGGTCCCGCGCGAGATCGAAGAGACCTACACCACCGGCCGCTACAACTCCGGCTCGCTGCAGAACGGCGTGGCTGGCGGCTATATCGTCAACACGTCCAAGCTGGACCAGCGCCCGCTCTATGAACTGCCGGCGCTGACGGTGCACGAGGCGGTGCCCGGCCACCACCTGCAGATCGCCCTGCAACAGGAAGCGGCGGATCAGCCCTATTATCGCCGCGGCGCCGACGTGACCGCCTTCATCGAGGGCTGGGGCCTGTATTCCGAGTTCCTGGGCGAGGAGATGGGCGTCTATCGCACGCCCTACGAGCGCTTCGGCCGCCTCAGCTACGAGATGTGGCGCGCCTGCCGCCTGGTGGCCGACACCGGCCTGCACTGGCTGGGCTGGACCACCGAACAGGCCCGCGCCTGCTTCCGCGACAATTCGGCCCTGGCGCCGCACAACATCGAGACCGAGCTGCAACGCTACATCGGCTGGCCCGGTCAGGCCACGGCCTACAAGATCGGCGAGATTCGCCTGCGTCAGATCCGCCAGAAGGCCGAGCGCGAACTGGGCGACCGCTTCGACGTCCGCACCTTCCACGACGCCCTTCTGGTCGACGGCCCCCTGCCGCTCGACCTGCTCGACGCCCGCATGGACCGCTGGATTGCCGAACAGAAGGCCAAGTAGCGACCGCAGCCCCCTCCGCCGTCATCCTCGGGCTTGACCCGAGGATCCAGCACCACTGGCCGCGAAGCCATCAGCCGCCCCTCGGGTCAAGCCCGAGGGGAACGCCGCGCGCCATCCCCGCCCAGCCATCCTATCCGCCGCACCCAAGCCGTTGAAATCTCGTCACTCCCATCGACGCTCGCCCCCTTTTGCTCGCCTTGGTTCAACACCGGTTTAGGCTGCGCGCGTTCTTTGACATCGCCGCCCGCCTCCTCCGCTCAGGAACCCAGGCCCGCTCCCCGCCCCGACAGACCTCGGATCGCCGCCTTCCGCCATTGCACCAATTGCACTGTTTTTTTCGCCGCACCGTGCAACGCGCCTCTTCTTTCCTCCGCACTTCGTGGGGAGGGGCCCTCGGGTCTCGCCTCTGGCGAGCCCAAGGACAGGCTCCGCGGCGGAGGGGGCTGTTTGCCTCAGCAAGAAGCCCCTCCGTCACGGCGCTGCGCGCCGCGCCACCTCCCCATCGCTTCACGACAGGGAGGAAACCCTCAGCCCTAAAGCCCCAGTTCCGCCCGCACCTTCTTCGTCAGCTTCCCAACGATAATCGCGTGCGCCGACCCGATATGGTCCGCCAATTCGTCGTCCGCCCAGTCGTCGATCTGAGGCAGGTTCACCCACTTGGCGCGCGCCATATAGGGCGCCGGCCGCGCACGGCCGCTCTCGGTCAGCACCTCATAGGCGATGTCCGAAACCTTGAACGACACGCCGCCGGTCGCCCCCACCATGACGAACATCTTGCCGCCGACCTTATAGGCGTCGTGGTCGTCGCCGAACGGATGCTCCAGCGTCGTCCCCGGCAGCGCCAGACAGACCTTGCCGACCCCCGCCCGGTCCATCAGGCCCCCACGCCCATATCGACGCCCACGCCGATGGGGCAGACCACGCCGGTCCCGCCGATGCCGCAGTACCCGGCCGGGTTCTTGGCCAGATAGCCCTGATGATAGTCCTCGGCGAAATAGTAAGGCCCCGCCGGTTGGATCTCGGTCGTGATCATCCCCTTGCCCGCCGCCGTCAGCGCCGCCTGATAGGCGTCACGCGAGGCCTCGGCCTCGGCCTGCTGCGCGTCGTTCAGCGTATAGACGGCCGAGCGGTACTGCGTGCCCTGGTCATTGCCCTGACGCATGCCCTGCGTCGGATCGTGGTTCTCCCAGAAGGCCTTCAGCAGGTCGCCGTAAGAAATGACCTTCGGATCAAACACCACCTGCACCACCTCGGTGTGCCCGGTCCGGCCCGAGCAGACCTCCTCATAGGTCGGGTTCGGCGTGATCCCGCCGGCATAGCCCGCCGACGTCACCCATACGCCCGGCAGCGACCAGAACACCCGCTCCACGCCCCAGAAACAGCCCATGGCGAAGATCGCCGTCTCGACCCCCTCGGGGTGCGGCCCCTTCAGCGCATGACCGAGGACAAAGTGAGTCGCATCGGTCGCCAAAGGCATCTCTCGACCAGGCAAAGCGGTCTCGGCGGTCGGCAGTTCGGCGGTCTTGTGCAGCAACATGAGAAAAATCTCGCAGAATCGGGGGCAAAATCGACTTCCCCCCATATGGGACGTCACAGGGCGCTTGCCGAGGGGGTCATGCTGTTCTATCAGCCTCGCCTCCGCTGGAACGACCGTCCGGCGGCTACACGGCGACGTCGTGGAAACGGACAGGTGGCGGAGTGGTCGATCGCGCACGCTTGGAAAGCGTGTGTAGGTGAAAGCCTACCGAGGGTTCGAATCCCTCTCTGTCCGCCACCCCCTAAGGGTTCTTTTCTTCTTCAACGAGTTGCGGTCGGTGCAACAACCCGAACAAGAGGTGTCACACGCAGTCCGTCGGGCTGGCTGATGCTAACGGCACAAGCGCGAGAAAAGCCTCCGCGAGGCGTGACGGCTTGACGCTGTTGGAAACCACGAAAGCGTATTCGTGCAGGATAGGAGGACTGAAGCGGCGCAACACGGTCTGATCGCGCACATAGGCCTGGGCCAGGCGTTCGTTGACGATGGCGACGCCGACGCCGCGCGCGGCCAGGGCGCAGGACGAGGCGACGGTGTGGGTTTCGACGCGGACGCGGGGCGCGACGCCGGCCTCGGCGAAGGCGGCCTCGACCTGGGCGCGGAACCGCCGTCCCTGCCCCAGCAGGACCAGGGGCGTGTTCTTCAGATCCTCCGCCGTGATCTCGGACAGGGCGGCTAGCGGATGATCGCAGGGCAGGACGCAGGCCGTTTCGCTGACCAGAACCGTGCGCGCCTCGAGGTCGTCGCGGTTCAGCGGCAGCTTGACGAAGCCGGCGTCGACGGCGCGCGCGGCGATCATCCCCTTGGCCGTCTCGACCCCGTGGGAATCGATCGACAAGTGGACGCGGGGATACTGATCGAGGAAGGCGGCGATCACGTCGGGCAGGACCGCTTCCAGAAAGCTGGGCGGGGCGACCAGACGCAGATGACCGACGCGAAAATCCGAGATGTCGCGAGCCAGATCCTGAACTCGGTCGACATTGTCCAGCGCGCGTTCGACCTCCTCATAGAGGATCAGGCCGTCGGCGGTGGGGACCAGTCGGCCCCGGTCGCGGTGGAACAGTTCGAAGCCGAGGTCCTGTTCCAGTTGGGCCAGCAGGCGGCTGGCGGCGGGCTGGGTCAGGCCCAGCGAACGCGCGGCGGCCGTCACCGATCCCAGTTGCAGGATGGCGCGGAACGCCCGCATGGCGCGCAGCCGGATAGGACGCCGGGCGCCGGCCGAGACCAGCGCCATCAGTCAGCCCCTTCGCGCTGGAACGATGGGCAGGACCAGCCGCGACGGCGCCGCTGGCCCGACATGGATGCGATTGATCGCGACCACCGCGTCGCTGGCCTCGCCCGCTGGCGCGCCTGTGCCCGGATTGACGTCGAAGTGCGGGAAGTTGCTGCTGGCCACGTCGACGCGGATCCGGTGCCCCGCCGCGAACAGGTTGCTGGTCGGAAACAACTGGATCTCGACGTCATATACTTCACCCGGAACCAACGGGCGCGGCGCCTCGAAGGAGTCCCGGAACCGTAGGCGCAGCACGCCGTGGGTCAAGTTCAGGGCGTAGCCCAGGGGATAGTCGGGGCTGGGCGGATAGACGTCGACCAGCTTGACCATCAGGTCCGTGTCCAGCGCCGAGGACGACACCGACAGGCGCGCCGTGATCGGCCCCGTCACCTCGACGGCTTCGTCCAGCAGCGGGGTCTGGAACACCAGAACGTCGTCGCGGTCCGCGAGGGCGCGGTCGATCGCGGTCGCACCGAACAGGCCGGGCGCCTCGCGCTGATCAAAGCCGCCCGCCTCCATGACCGGCGCGCCCGAGGCGATGGCGCCGCCGATGGTCGGCACGGGACGGGCCGGGTCGTGACGCCAGACCCGCTCCCCGGGCTGGGCCGCATCGGGCGACAGACCGCCGTCAGCGTGCAGGTGGAAATCGGTGAAGACCGTGCCCGGCAGGGGCCAGTCGGCCTCGGCCCGCCAATGCCCGCCGTGGTCCAGCCGGCCCTCAGGCGTGCGCCGCCCGCAGCCGCCGCCCATGACGAACAGGCTGACCGGCGAGGCCAGATAGTCGGGCGCGCCCACCCCCTTCAGCCACAGGTCGAACCAGGCGCGGCGCAGGGCCACGTAGTCGGGGGCCAGGTGGCTGTCGAGCGTCGCCTGGGAGCCGAAATCCACGTCTCCGGCGAAGGCGACCGAGCGCTGACCGTGCGTCCACGGCCCCATGACCAGCCGAACCGGCCCGATCTTGCTGCCGCTGAGGCGGGCGTAGTTGTCGGTCGCCGACAGGGCGTAGGGGTCGTACCAGCTGCTCATGAAGACCATGGGCGCGTCGGTGAAGGTCTCGTCGTGGCAGGCGGCGCAGACGTCGGGCGTGCGCCAGAAATCGGTCAGGGTCTCGCGGCTCCACATCTCGTGGATGAAGGCGTCGTATTCGGGCGCGGCGGCCAGCGGCGTCTGGCCCGGCCGCCACGGATTGACCGCCATCCAGTCGCGCACGTCTTCGGCGTTCAGGACGGCCAGACGCATCGGATCGGCCTGGCTGAGCGGCGACAGGCGGGCGTGCTTCATCGCCCAGGTCAGTTGCTTCAGCTCGAACGCCCCGCCCTGACGCACGCCGCTGTGGAAGGCGCTGGAAAACCCGCCGGAGTCCATGAACATGGCCTTCAGCCCCGGCGGGTTCAGACAGGCTGCGGCCGCCTGAACATGCGCGCCGTAGGACAGGCCCAGCGTGCCGATCCGGCCGTCGCACCAGACCTGCTGGGTCAGCCAGGCCATGACGTCGAAGCCGTCCTCGGCCTCGTTGGCGTATTTGGTGAAGACGCCCTCGGAACCGTAACGTCCCCGGCAGTCGACCAGCACATAGGCATAGCCGCCGCGCGCGAATTCGGCCGCCATCTCCGGCTTGGAGCGCGGCGTCGGGTCGGCGGCCGTACGGTCGGCGTGGTTGGTCCCGCGCCGGTCGTAGGGGGTGCGTTCCAGCAGGGCGGGCAGCCGCCCCTCCCCGCCTTCGGGCAGGTAGATGTCGGCGGCCAGACGGACGCCGTCGCGCATGGGGATCATGACGTCACGCAGGACGCGGACGTCGGAAAGGATCGGCAAGTCAGTCAACGGCGTCGGCCTTCCCGGAGACGGGCTTGTGGGCGACAGGCTGGCTGGCGGCTGCGGGCGGCGACGGCAGGTGATAGGCGGCGGGCGCGCCCGGCCCGACCGGCAGCTGGAACCCGACCCAGGCCAGGATCAGCAGCATCCCCGCCGCGCCGAAGGCGGCGCTGTAGGGCAGCATCAGGGCGATCATCGAGCCGACCCCGAACCGGGGCTTCCACTGCTGGCACATGATCAGCACCAGGGGGAAGTTGCTGGCCAGGGGGGTTACGATGTTGAAGATGGAATCGCCCATCCGGTACGAAGCCGTGGTCATCTCGGGCGAGACGCCCAGCAGCATCAGCATCGGCACTACGACCGGCGCCATGGCGCTCCACTTGGCCGAGGCCGAGCCGATGACCAGATCCAGCACCGACGACATCATCAAGAGGCCGACCAGCAGCAGCGGCAGCGGCAGGGCCAGGTCCTTCAGCCCTTCCGCGCCCTTGACCGCCAGCACCGGCCCCAGGTTGGACCAGCTGAACATGGCCACGAAGTGGGCGGCGAAGAAGGCTAGGACGATATAGGGGGCCATCCCCTTCAGCCCCTCGGCCATCATCTTCACCAGTTCGCGGTGCGAGCGGATCGTCCCGGCCGCTGCCCCATAGGCCCAGCCGGTCGCGACGAACAGCAGCATGAAGGCGGCGATCAGCGCGCCGTAGAAGGGGGCCAGACGGCGCGGCCCGACGGCCTCATGATCGACCAGAGGGTTGAACCCCGGCCACAGGGTCAGGGCGGCGAACAGACCGACCACCAGCAAGGCGGCGAGCCCTGCGCGACGCAGGCCGCGCTTCTGATCCAGCCCCAGAACGCCCAGGCCCGCGGCCTCGGCCTCGCCCGCCGTGTTGTCGCCGGTCCACGCCCCCAGACGCGGCTCGACCACGCGGTCGGTCAGGAACCAGGCGATGGGGGTGAAGACCACGCCGATGGCCAGGGTGAACCACCAGTTGCCCAGAGGATTGACGCTGAAGCCGGGGTCCAGAAGCTGCGCCGCCGGGGCGGTTATGCCCAGCATCAGCAGGTCGAACTGTCCCGGCAGGACGTTGCCCGCGAAGGCCCCCGAAATGCCGGCATAGGCGATGGCCACGCCCGCCAGCGGATGGCGCCCGGCCTTGGCGTAAACCAGCGCCGCCAGAGGGATCAGCACCACATAGGCCGCGTCCGAGGCATGGTGCGACATCAGGCCGATGACAAAGATGGCAGGCGACAGGAAGCGGGTGTGCAGCCGCCTCACTCCGCCGCCCAGCAGGGCCGCGAACAGGCCCGACCTTTCCGCCACCGCCGCGCCCAGCATGACCACCAGAACCAGCCCCAGAGGCGGGAAACTGGTCAGGGTCTTGGGCATATCGACCAGCAGACGGGCGACATTGGCCTCGGACAGCAGGCTCTGGGCCTGAAGCCGTTCGCCCGTCACCGGGTTGATCGCGCTCCACTGGGTCCAGTCGGCCACCACCGAGGCGGCCACCAGCACGCCGATGCAGAACAGCAGGATGAAGACCGGATCCGGCAGGGCGTTGCCCAGCGCCTCGATCCGGTCGAGCCAGCTCCGTTTCCGCCGGCCGATGTCAGCCGGCGGAGCCTCGGTATCCCTCATGGAAAACGCCTGATCCTAGAACTGGAAGCCGAGGCGAACGTAGGCGCTGCGGCCCCGCACGTCATAGGTGTACATGTCGAAATTGATCGGCGCGTTGGCGTAGGACGCCGGCGGCATCACGTCGAAGACGTTGTTGATCCCGACCGTCAGGGTCGTGTCGTAACGGTCGAAACGATAGCCCGCCTCGAGATCCTGATAGAAGACAGCGTCGGTCTTGTCGTCCTTGACGGTGTTCACGATGTCGGTGCTTTCGCCGATATAGCGGCCGCGCCACATGAGGTTCGCCGGACCGTCGCTCCAGCGCAGCGAGGTCTGCCCCTTCCAGTGCGGATAGGTCGAGCGCGCACGGTCGCCCTTGCCGGCCCGGTCGTCGACGATGGGCGCGCCGCCCGCCGGATCGGGGCTGACCGTCGAGAACTCGCTGAGGTAGGAGCCGTCGATCACGGCCGCGAAACGACCGATCGCGGTGTTGAACTCATAGCGCGCCGTGGCGTCGACGCCCGAGGTGCGGATCTCGTTCAGGTTCTGCGCGCCCTGCACCAGGTTCAGCACCGCGCCGGTCGAGGGATCGCGGGTGATCAGCGAGCAATAGACCCCGCCGCGCGTGGCGCACAGGCTCATGATCTGGGCTGGCGACTGGGAAGCGATCGCGTCCTGAATCTTGATGTCGTACCAGTCGACCGTCAGGCTCAGGCCCGGAACCCAGTGCGGCTTGACCGCGACGCCGAAGCTCAGGGTGTCGGCGGTTTCAGGCTTCAGATCGACATTGCCCGAGGTCGTGCCGGGGATCAGGCCGTTCAGGTTGAATCCGCTCTGGTTGTAGCCGGTCGGCACGCCGACGCAGCCCGGCAGGCTGGGGTTGGCCGAAGCGCCGCCGTTGCAGGGGTCGATGACCTGCAAGGAAACCTCGCGGCCGCCCTGGAACAGCTCCAGGATCGACGGGGCGCGGAAACCTTGCGACCAGGTGCCGCGCACCAGGATGTCCTGAACCGGACGCCAGCCCACGCCGACCTTCATCGTCGTGGCGTCGCCGACCGTGTCATAGTTCGAGTAGCGGGCCGCCAGGCTCAGATCCAGGTTCTCGGCCATCGGCAGGTCGCGCAGCAGGGGCGCGGCCACTTCCAGATAGGCTTCGTGCAGGCTGTACTGGCCCGTGGTCGGCACCCGCGTCTGACCCGTGGTGGTGGTGTAGGCGCTCGACAGGTATTTCGGCGTGGCGTTGACGTAGGGGTCGGGCGCGTCGGTCGCCTTGTTCTGGCGATACTCATAGCCCGCCGCCACGGCCAGCGGACCGGCCGGCAGTTCATAGACGTCGCCCGTGATGTTGAACGCCAGATCATAGATCTCGGTGCTGTTCGTCTCGCGCGTGGTGTAGCGGATGAAGTTCGCCGCCTCGGCCGTCATCGGCGCGAACAGGTTGACCGGGACGCAGCCCGCCGTCGCAGCGCAGGTCGCAGGCGCGCCCAGCCCCAGGAACAGGTTCTCGTAGTTGATCCCGTTCAGCGCCGACGACTTCATCTCGTTGCGGGCGTAGCTGCCGTAGGCGTCCCAGCTGAAGTCGCGACCGAACAGGCTGACCTCGCCGTCGAAGCCCGCGCCGAAGCGATAGGTCTTCACGTCCTGGACGTTGTCGCGGTTGCCCACGTCGGTCATCACCTTGCGCACGCGCCAGGCCTGATTGGCGGCGAAGGCCAGGGCGTTGGCGGTCGGCACGCCGTTGGCGGTCCCGAACGGGTTGAAGGCGTGGGTGGACGGCAGGCTGAAGCCGCGGATGGTGCCCGCCGTGCCGCCGATGTCCAGCAGGACCGGCGAGAACATCTGATCCGAGACGCGACGGTTGAACAGGGCCTCGGCGTGGAAGGACAGCTTGTCCGACAGGTCGCCGCGATAACGGCCATAGAAGCCGTAACGCTCGCTGGGGCCAGTCGTGTAAATGCCCTGCGCCTGGGTGTTGTAGTAGTCGCCCGGCAGGGCGGCCGTGTGGAAGCTGTTGTCCGCCGCCGCGCCCGCGCCGTAGCCGGCCAGGCCGTTGGCGACGATCGGCGAGGCCGAGGAAGCGAAACCCGCGCCCGTGCCGAAGTAGGCGTTGTTGGCCAGGCCCGGCAGGATGAACAGACCATAGGGGCTGGTGCCCGGCGTCGTCACCGGCACCAAGCTGGTGCGCGTCAGATCCCGGTCGTCCGTCAGGATCGGGCTGTCCTTCACATAGCTGGCCGAGAAGACCAGGGCGCCATTGTCGAAGCGCTTGCCCCAGTTGGCGATGGCCTGGAACTGTTCGCCGTCGCCACGATCGGTCGAGCCGTAGCGGGTGCTGAGACGCAGGCCGTCGAAGTCGCGCAGGGTCTGGATATTGACCACCCCGGCGATGGCGTCGGCGCCGTAGATGGCCGAGGCGCCGTCCTTCAGCACTTCGATGCCCTCGATCATGCCCAGCGGCATGGTGTTCAGGTCGACGAAGTCGCGGAAGCCGCGCTGGCCCACGCCGTCGACCCAGCGGTGGCCGTCAACCAGAACCAGGACGCGGTTGCCGCTGCCCTCGGCCCCGCCGAGGTAGCGCAGATTGATCGAGGAGGCGCCGTAGGAGGTGCCCTGGGTCCCGTTGCTGTTCAGGCTGACGCCCGCCGACGGCAGTTTCTGCAGCAGTTCGCCGATTGAGGTCGCGCCCGAGTTCTTGATGTCCTCGGCGGTCAGGGTCAGCACCGGCCCGACCGAGTCGGCGTCCTTGCGCTGGATGCGCGAGCCGGTGACGACGATCTCGCCGACCGAGGTGCTCGCCTCGGGCTGCGCCGCCGCCTGATCCTGCGCCCATGCCGCGCCCGCGCCCACCCAGGCCAGCACCGCCAGCGCCGCGCCGTTGCGCAGACGTCGCGCCTGTCCGTTCACCGATACCGACATAGTCACTCCCCGATTTTCCGATGCCCTGTGCCGCCCCTGTTTTTGATCGAGGCGTGCGATTGAGCCGGAGGGAGCCGGGTCGCGAGACCGAATGCAACAATATTGCCGTTTCGTATCGGCCTATGCGCATACGGCATGAGCTACCCTCAAGCTCGTCGCCAATCTTATGGTGGTCAAAACGGGAGAGGCATTATGGATCGACGGGGTTTTCTGGCGGCCGGCGCGGCACTGGCTCTGGCGTCGCCCGCGACCGGGCGCCCCCGGCCCTTGCGCCTCAGCCTGCTGGGGCAGGCGCTGATCGAACACGCCCCCGGCGCATGGCCGGGTCGCGAAGCCCTCGCTGTGCGCCTCGCTCGCGGCGACGTGGTCTTCACCAATCTGGAGACCGTCATCCAGGGGCTGAACGCCGGCGCCCCCACCCGTGAACTGCTGACCCTGCATGCGGCCCAGCCCGAGGTCCTGTCGACCCTGCGGTCCCTGCATCTCGGTCTGATCGCCACCGCCAACAACCACGCCTTCGACCTGGGGCCGGGCGGCATCCGCGATACGGTGGACGCCCTGCGCGCGGCGGGCCTGCCCTCGACCGGCAGCGGCGCGGACCTGGCCGCCGCCTCGGCCGCCGCCTATGCGTCATCGGCAGCGGGCGCGGTCGGCCTAGTCGCCTTCGCCACCGGCAAGGTCCGACCCGGCGGCGCCGCGACGGCGGACCGCCCCGGCGTCAACGAACTGCGCCGCGACGCCGCAGGCCAGCCTGTCGCTGAGGACGTCGAGCGCATCCTCAACGCCATCGCCGCCGCCCGCCGTCAGGCCCAGGTCGTCATCGCCTGTCAGCACAACCACGACTGGGAGCCGGACATGGCCCAGGTTCCCGACTGGCAACGCGCCCTGGCCCGGCGCTGCATCGACGCCGGGGCCGCCGGCTTCGCCGGTCACGGCGCGCCCCTGCTGCAGGGGATTGAATTCCACCAAGGCGCCCCGCTGTTCTACGGCCTGGGCAATTTCGTCTTCCAGACCGAAAAGCCGATGGGCGCCTATCCCCCGGAATCCTGGGAAGGCGTGATCGCCGAATGCGCCTTCGACGGCGGCCGCTGTCGCGAGGCGCGGCTGGTTCCGCTGACACTCAATGAAGTCGGTCTGAACGGCCCGAACGACATGGCGACCCGCGGTCTTCCCGCCCTGGCGTCCGCGGAACGGAGCGCCGCCATCCTCAACCGGATCGCCGTCCGCAGCCAAGGCTTCGGCACGAGCGTCGACCGCCGCAGCGGGCGGATCACTCCAGACCACCGCCCTGCCCACCGATGACGGCCCGGGAAGCGCCGATCTCAGCCCGCCGCGTTCCCGCCGAACGGGTCGTCCAGGCTGTGGGAGGGGGCGGTGAACCAGGCCGGGCCGCTGTCGGTCATGTAGAAATGGTCCTCCAGTCGAACGCCGAACTGGCCGGGGATGACCAGCATGGGTTCGTTGGAGAAGCACATGCCGGCCTCCAGAACCGCTCGATCGCCGCGCACCAGATTGGGCGCTTCGTGAATGTCCAGGCCGACGCCGTGGCCGGTGCGATGCGGCAGGCCGGGCAGGCGATAATCGGGGCCGTAGCCGAGGCCGGTCAGATAGTCGCGTGCCGCGGCGTCGACGCTTTCGCAGGTCGCGCCCAGTCGCGCCGCTTCGAAGGCGAGGGCCTGGGCCTGTTTTTCGTGCTCCCAGACCCGACGGAACTCGGCCGTAGGTTCGCCGAAGACATAGGTGCGGGTGATGTCGGAGTGATAGCCGTCGACCAGGGTGCCGGTGTCGATCAGCACCACATCGTCGGTCTGCAAGGCCCGGTCGCCCTCGCCGCCGTGCGGCAGACAGGTGTCGTCGCCAAAGGAAACGAGGCAGAACCAGGAACCGCCCTCGCCGCCCAGGGCGCGATGCTCGGCGTCGACGAACCGCTTCACCTCGGACATCAGGACCCCGCTCTGAAGCCAGGCGTGGGTGCGGCGCTGCACCTCCAGCGTAATAGCCTTGGCGCGCGTAAGAAGCGCGATCTCGGCGGGCGACTTGAGGCGGCGCAGGGGGACGGTCAGGGGGCCGCCATCGACCAGACGTTCCTGTCCCAGCGCGCCGGCCAGCCCCAGCCAGACGAAGGTCGCGACCAGTTCGTCCACCGCCAGCCGTCCGCCCGCGGGCAGGCGACCCGCGACGAGGGCGTAAGGGCTGTCTTCCTCCTCCCACGTCAGGATGTCGCCGGAAACGGCGCCCTCCGCCGAGGTCAGCCCCCCGACCTTGTCCAGTTCGAAGCGGGGGCAGACATATTCGACCCGCCCGTTGGCGTGGATTAGGGCGCCGGTCAGGCGCTCGGACGGATGCCAGTCCAGTCCCGTGAAATATCGCAACGACGTCGTGGGACCGAGCAGGAGGGCCGAAAGACCCTTGGCTTGCAGCAGGGTCGCGAGCGCCTGGATGCGGCCACGCCGTTCGTCGGCGCTGATGGGGCGGGCGGGGGGAGCGATGAAGGACATGGTCAGCGACCCTATATGAGATCGGCCGGCGGATGGAGAGGGGCTGTTTCCGGCTCAAGCCAATTTACGTATCGGCCTCTTCCGCAAGCAGTCGGCGCCCTTTGGCGAGATAGGCTTCCATCTCGTCCGGCGGCGCCATGCTGCCGCCCGTCGCCCAGGCCAGATGGGTGGCGCGCGCCAGGGCTTGACGGTCCAGGCCCATGCGCGTCCGATAGCCCTGCTGCTCGCCGCAGACCCTGGCGATGCCCGGCACGCCGGCCAGCGCGGACGGCTCCAGACGCACGCCCTCGCTGCGCTCCATCAGCGCCAGCAGGCTGTACATCTCCTCGTCGCTGAGGGTGTAGTAGCCGTCCACCAGACGCTGCATGGCCTTGCCGACAAAGCCGGATGGCCGCCCGACCGCCAGTCCGTCCGCCGCCGTGACATTGTCGATGCCGAAGTCCTGCACGGAAATCGCATCGTGCAGACCCGTATAGACCCCCAGCAACATGCACGGCGAATGGGTGGGCTCGGCGAAGATGCAGTGAACCGCGTCGCCGAACGCCAGCTGCAGGCCGAAGGCGACGCCGCCCGGCGCGCCGCCGACGCCGCAGGGCAGATAGACAAACAGCGGATGCTCGGCGTCCACGACGATCCCCGCCGCCGCCAGCTGCTTTTGCAGCCGCTCGGCCGCGACGGCGTAGCCGAGGAACAGGGTGGTCGAGTTCTCGTCATCGACAAAATGGCAGGTGGGATCGGCCTCGGCCTGCTTTCGTCCTTCCTCCACAGCGACGCTGTAGTCGGAGGCGTATTCGATGACCGTCACGCCATGCGCGCGCAGCCTGTCCTTCTTCCACTGACGGGCGTCGGCGGACATATGCACCGTCACCTGAAAGCCCAGCGCCGCTCCCATGACGCCGATGGACAGGCCGAGGTTGCCGGTGGAGCCGACCGCGATCTTGTAGCCGCCGAAGAAGGCCCGCGCCCGGTCGCTGTCCAGAACCGCGTAGTCGTCGTCGAGCCTCAGCAGCCCGCCCGCCAGGGCCAGGTCTTCGGCGTGCTTGAGCACCTCATAGATGCCCCCGCGCGCCTTGATGGAGCCGGATATGGGCAGGTGACTGTCCCGCTTGAGCCACAGCGCCCCCTCCAGCGTCTGGCCGTAGCGCTCGCTCAGGAAGGCCTGCAGATGCGGCAGGGGCTGAATGTCCGACTCGATGATGCCCCCGCTGGGCTCCGTCTCGGGAAACGCACGTCTGATGTAGGACGCAAACCGTGTCAGGCGCGCACTGGCGTCGGCGACGTCGGCGGCCGTCAATCCCACATCGCCAATAGCCTCCGTGACAGGCGCTGTGGCGGGGTTGAACCAGGTCACCTCTCGCAGAGCGATCATGTCCCGAATTAGTGGATAGGCTGAGCACCAGTCATCGAGCGACCTTCCCAGAAGCATAGCCCTATCCATTTGACGCTCCGGTTGAAAGCAGGAGTGGATCACCGGCCCGCGCATGCCGCAAGCCGGTGAGGATAGGCGGGCTGGAGGTCAGTCCTGGCCGACGTCGAAAGGCGAAGGACGCCTCGTTTGCCGGGGACGTTCTCGCGGCTTCGCGCTTTTACGATGGCTTGGCGTACTGCTCGGCGCCCATGACTTCGATACCCACAAAGCGCTCGTCGCCTTCCACCCAGGCGTCATGGCCGGGCGGAATTGTGTAGGAGGTGCCTGGCGTTAAGGTCTTCTGCGTTCCGTCATCCATTCTGACGGTCAGGGTTCCGGACACGACGTGACCGACATGCGGCACTTGGCAGCTGTCCGTCTTGACGACCGGCTTGACGCACTCCGACCATTTCCATCCCGGTTCGAAATTGAACCGTCCGAGCGTAAAGTCGGAAAGCCGCACCAACTCGACGCGGGTCTTGTCGGGCGTCCGGAGTTCGTCCGGGTTGTCGTGAGATTTGGTCTCGAATTTCGTGACCTTCATTCCGCTATCGGCCATGGCGTCCTCCTGATCCTCAACACGCGGTCTGACGTTTGCGGTCCCATAACGGCGGCGCATCCTGGACGTTCCCCCGCAGGCCGGCCGCGCGCCTCGCCGCTTGACTCGTTTCGATAGTTAGCCAATCATCGAAACATGAACCTGATCTTCAAAGCGCTGGCGGACCCGACCCGCAGGAAGGTGCTGGAACTGCTTCGCCGGGGACCGATGACGGCTGGCGAGTTGTCCGACCATTTCGCGGTCTCCAAACCGACCATGTCGGCGCACTTCAACGTCCTGCGCGAGGCGGGACTCGTCGATGCCTTCAAACAGGGCAAGACCATCACCTATCGGCTCCAGTTGTCTGTCCTCGAGGACGCGCTTTTGAGCTTCAGCAGTCTTGTGGGCATCGGCCTGACCGCCTCCGCCCCCGCAACCTCCGACGAAGGATCCCCTCGATGATGCTCACCCGATCCGCGGGCGCCCTCGGCCTGGCGGCCGCCCTGCTCGCCGCAGCGGCGCTTCTCAAGTTCGGCTCTCACAGCGGCTGGCTCGACGGCGACAGCGCGACCCGCTTTCTGATGGCGTTCATGGGCCTGTTGGTGGCCAGCATGGCCAACGCCGTGCCCAAGCAGTTGAAGAGCCCGCGCGCCGATCTGGACGCAGAACGCCGAGTGCAAGCGGGCTTGCGTCGCGTAGGATGGACCATGACCCTTGCCGGCGTCGTCTGTTTCGGTGTCTGGCTGACCCTGCCGCAAACGGCCGCCTGGCTCATCTCCGTGCCCGCCCTCGGATCCGCCGTGGTCGTCGCCCTGACCACCCTGTGGTCCTGCCGCAACCGCGTCATCCGCCAGGCTTAACTGCCGCCCGAAGGTTGTTCCCTCCGAGATGCGGCCCGGTCGCCGCAGGAGGGGGCAAGACAAACGATCCGGGCCGCGCACGACCCTCTCAGGACAGGCGTGCGCAGTCGATAGCGCTCCGGCAAGGGTTGAGTTCCGCGAAGTCGGGACGGACGAATTTCCCATCGGAACTGCGCGAGCAGAGCCTCGTTTTCCCTTCAGAGGAGAACAGCAATGCTAAAATGGGCTCTGATATTCGCAGTCGTCGCCATTATCGCCGGCCTTCTGGGCTTCGGAGGAATCGCAGGGGCTGCAGCCGGAATCGCCAAATTCCTCGCCGTTCTGGCCCTGATCATCTTCGTGGTGTTCCTGGTTCTCGGCGTCACCATTGCCAAGAAGATCACCTGACGCGGCGCCCGTGCGCCCGGGGCGCGGCGACCCTAGGCTAAAGTGAAGCCAGTCTCCAACCGTGCAACTGCCCCGGCCCCAAGGTGACGGCGACAACATCACCGATAAGGCTGACTTCCGATTGACGGTCGCCGACGCCGAGAACATCCAGTTCGTGGTTGTTCGCCAAGCGAACTCGCCGCCCGCCTTGCGGCAGAAGGCCGACCACATGGGCCGCCATGGTGATGGGATTATGCCCCGCCGGCGTGTTCCTGGCGGTGATCTCGTGAAGCTTGATGTTAGCCATTATGCAGGCGCTCTCATCCAGCCCGCCCCGGTGATCGACGATAGATGGGGAGGAGGCCTGCTTTCCCAGCGTGGCTGCAAAATCTCGCGGCGACAGGCGCGACAGAGCGACGCGATGATCAGCCAAGCAGATCGAGCTCATGGGTATGGCGACCCCGGAGGGACTCCAACCCCCGACCTCGGCTTTAGGAAAGCCTTGCTCTATGCAGCTGAGCTACGGGGCCACGCGGGTCGTCCCTAGCGAGTTGTGCGGGCGAGGGAAAGACGGGCGAGTCGAGTTTTACACCCGGCAAGAAAATCCTAGCGATTAATCCTCGTTAAGCTACAATATGTTGTGCGGAACAAACCCTGAATCGGGCCGAGTCACTGATTCGGTCCTGATTCGTTTCGCGCCTGTTCCGCCCTGCGAGCCGAACCTGTTTACCAATGACCCGCAGGCGGTCCGAAGGCGCCGCGACCATCGCGCCGCTTGACCGCCCCGGAGAAGTCGCCACCTTCGTCATGACATGAGCGACCGTTCTGCAGGTCTGGCCCCATCGCGCGTCACGGCGATCCTGGGCCCCACCAACACCGGCAAGACCCATCTGGCGGTCGAGCGGATGCTGGGTCACGCCTCGGGCATGATCGGCCTGCCGCTGCGCCTGCTGGCGCGCGAGATCTATGAGCGCATCGTCAAGCAGCGCGGGGCCTCGGCCGTCGCCCTGATCACCGGCGAGGAGAAGATCGTCCCGCCGCGCCCCGCCTATTTCGTCTGCACCGTCGAGGCCATGCCGCTGGAGCGTCAGGTCGAGTTCCTGGCGATCGACGAAATCCAGCTGGTCGCCGACCCGGAACGCGGCCACGTCTTCACCCAGCGGCTGCTGCATGCGCGCGGCCGGTTCGAGACCATGTTCCTGGGGGCCGGGACCATGGCGCCTCTGGTGCGGACCCTGGTTCCCGACGCCGAGATCATCACGCGCGAGCGGCTGTCCACCCTGTCCTACGCCGGGTCGAAGAAGCTGACCCGCCTGCCCCGCCGCAGCGCCGTCGTCGCCTTCTCGACCGAGCAGGTCTACGCCATCGCCGAACTGCTGCGCCGCCAGAGGGGCGGCGCCGCCGTGGTCATGGGGTCCTTGAGCCCTCGCACCCGCAACGCCCAGGTCGAGTTGTTCCAGTCTGGCGAGGTGGACTTTCTGGTCGCCACCGACGCCATCGGTATGGGGCTGAACATGGACGTGGACCATGTCGCCTTCGCGGGCTTGAGGAAGTTCGACGGCACGCGCACCCGCTGGCTGCATGCCGCCGAGATCGGCCAGATCGCCGGGCGCGCCGGACGCCACCTGCGCGACGGCACCTTCGGCGTGACGGGCGAGGCCGAGGATCTGGACGAGGACATCCTCGAACAGGTCGTCACCCACCGCTTTGATCCGGTCGAGGCCGCCGAATGGCGCCACGGACGGCTGGATTTCGACACCCTGCCCGACCTGCTGCGCTCGCTGACCGTCACGCCCGAGCGCTTCGGCCTACGGCTGACGGCCCAGGCCCTGGACGAGACCCTGCTGCGGCGCTTCGCGGCGGACGAGGACGTCAAGAAGATCGCCCGCTCGCGCGGCGCCCTGATGCGGCTGTGGGAGACCTGCCAGCTGCCCGACTTCCAGAAGACCACGCTGGACGAACACGCCCGCCTGTCGAAGGAGATCTTCACCGCCCTGACCGGTCGTCGCGGCCGTCTGACCGAGGATTGGGTCGCCCCGCGCTTCAACGATCTGGACCGCGACGACGGTCAGATCGACCAGTTGTCGGCGCGCCTGTCGGGGGTGCGGACTCTCAGCTACATCGCCAACCGTCCCGACTGGATGGATCAGGCGCAAGGCTGGCGCGACAAGACCAAGGCGCTGGAGGAACGTCTGTCGGACGTCCTGCACGAACGGCTGACGGCACGCTTCGTCGACCGGCGCACCACGGCCCTGATGCGGGCGCTGAACGTGCGCTCGGACACCCTGGCGGGCGTGGCCGAGGACGGCGAGGTGACGGTCGAGGGCGAGGTGGTCGGCCATCTGGAGGGAGTGCGCTTCACCCCCGACGCCGGCGGTTCGGCGCTCGCCGACCGGGCGCTGCGTCAGGCCGCGACGCGCGCCGTGGGTCCGGAGATCGCGCGGCGGCTGGGTCGGCTGGCGTCCGAGGCCGACGACGCCTTCAGCGTCACGCCCGATGGGGATGTGATGTGGCGCGGCGCCCTGACAGCCAAGGTGACGGGGGACGATCCCTTCGCGCCGCGCGTGCGGCTGCTGGGCGACCTCGGCCCGGTCCCGGCGCGCGAACGGGCGCAGCGCCGCATCGAGGCCTGGCTGGCGTCGGAGGCCGGGCGGGCGCTTCGCGAACTGCGCCGCCTGCGTCAGGCGGTCGACAGCGGCGCCCTGACCGGCCTGCCGCGCGGCCTGGCCTTCCGCCTGATCGAGGCCGGCGGCGTCATTCCGCGCGCCGAGGTCGAGCGCGATCTGGCCGCGCTGAGCCAGCATGAACGGCGCACGGTGAAGACCTTTGCGATCCGCATCGGCGCCCACTCCGTCTGGCTGCCCGGCGCGCTGAAGCCGCGCGCCCGGGCGCTGGCGCAAGCCTTCACCACCGGCGAGGCCTTCCGCCCCGTCGGCGAGGGCCTGCTCCCCCTGCCCTCGCCCGTCCCGTCTCCTCGCGCGCTCTCGGCCTTCGGTCGTCGCGCCGTCGGCCAATGGAGCGCGCCCGTCGAGGCGCTGGAACGCTTCGCCGACCTGTCGCGCGCCGCCGCGAAAGCGCCGCTGTCAGCAGATGCCCTGACCGAGCTGGGCTGGACCGCCGAACAGGCCCGCGCCGTTCAGGCCGCCCTGCGTCCGCCCCGCGCCGACAAGGCCCCGCGTTCCGGCCAACCAGCGCCCCCGCCCATCGATTCCCCCTTCGCCCTGCTGGCTCAACTGACCCAGCCGCCCGCGCCCCCGCGCCGCAAGCGCCGCCCGAGGCGCAAGGCCGCCACCGCGTGAGCCCCATCGCGGAGAGCGCGCTGAGCTGCCGCATCGACCTCTGGCTGTGGCGCGCCCGCTTCGCCAGGACCCGCGGCCTGGCCGCCGCCATGGTCGAGCGCGGCGCCATTCGCTTGACCCACCACGGGGTCCAGACCCGGATCGACAAGCCCAGCCGCAGCATCCACCCCGGCGACGACATCCTGTTCGCGCAAGGCGGGCGGCTGATCGCCGTCCGCGTGCTCCATCTAGGCGAAAGGCGCGGCCCTCCCGAGGAAGCCCGCGCCCTCTATGCGGCGCTCGACGCGCCGGAATAGAAAATCTCCTCCCACAAATGGGGAGGAAAGGCTCAGCCCTTACGGCTTCCCGAACTCGCCTTCGATGTGCAGCTTCACCTCGTCGCCGATGGCGGGCAGGCCGAAGTTGATGCCGAACTCCGAGCGTTTGATCGTCGCCTCGCCGTCGAAGCCGGCCTTGTAGCCGCCGCGTGTCTGGCCGGCCTGGTTGAACGCGACCTGCATCGTCACCGGCTTGGTCACGCCGCGCAGGGTCAGTTCGCCGTGGACCATGGCCTCGTTCGGCTTGGACGGGTCCAGCATGATGTGAACCGAGCGGAAGGTCGCGGTCGGATGATTGGCGGTGTCGAAGAAGTCCGCCGTCTGCAGGTGCTTGTTGAGGCCATCCGAGTTGGAGGCCACCTCGGTCAGCGGAATGGTCGCCGTCAGGGTGCTGGCCGACGGATTGGCCGGGTCCAGCTTCAGCTCGGCCTGCACGTTCACGAACTGGCCCGTATAGGTCGAGAAGCCGAGGTGATTGACCGACCAGGTGATCTTGCCGTGAGCGGGATCCAGCCTGTAGTCGCCGGCCTGGACCTCGGACGGCACCTTGGTCAGAGCCGCCTGGGCGACGACCGCGCCCCCGGCCAGAAGGCTGAGCGCCAAGGCGGCGGCGGCGCCGCCGACGACAACGGAACGGGCGGTGAAACGCATGGGCGAACCTCCTTTGAACGGTGATCTGTAATCGTATGGGATGCAGACGAGACGGCACGCCGTCAAGGCAAGGCTTGAGGCGACAGCGCGCCCTCGGTTGACAGTTGGGTCCGGCGGGGTCATGTCCCCTGCCCTCGACCCTTCCCGTTGCTCAACAGGCTGTTGCCCGCCCGCCATGACCTACATCGTCACCGACGCCTGCGTGAAATGTAAGTTCATGGACTGTGTCGAGGTCTGTCCGGTGGACTGCTTCTACGAGGGCGAGAACTTCCTGGTCATCGCGCCGGACGAGTGCATCGACTGCGGCGTCTGCGAGCCGGAATGCCCCGTCGACGCCATCGTCCCCGACACCGAGGACGAACCGGACGGGAAGTGGCTTCAGGTCAACGCCGAATACGCCAAGACCTGGCCCAACATCACGGTCAAGGGCACGCCGCCCGCCGACCGCGAACAGTTTGAGCGCGAGACCGGCAAGTTCGAGAAATACTTCAGCGAGAAACCCGGCAAGGGCTCCTAAGGTCTCAACACAATCCGGTCACAAAGTGCCGGAACCGCTCAGTCGTCCTGTGGATGTTTTGAGATTTCCTAATTTTATGATAGGTTCCTCCCTATTCGAGACGGGCGGTTCCGCAGCTATGCGCGCCGCCCGCGTTTGCGACAGTCCCCCGTCGAACAGCCGGGGTCGGCCAGAGGTTCGGTGATCCGCTTTCGCTTTTGATGTGCGCCCTATCCGCCCAACCGACGGGACCAGTTTCCGGCGGCGGGGTTGTTTTCGCCCATCAACAGCAGGTGCCTCGCTTGATCCCTGTTCCGGGAAAGGAATGACATGACGAGCAAGACCGGTCTGGAATTCAAGGTTGGCGATGCGGTGGTCTATCCCGCCCATGGCGTGGGCAAGGTCGCCGCTGTCGAGACCCAGGAAGTCGCCGGCATGTCGCTGGAAGTCTATGTCGTGACCTTCGACCACGAGAAAATGACCCTGCGCGTCCCGACCAAGAAGGCCAAGACCGCCGGCCTTCGCACCCTGGCCGCCGACGACACCGTCACCAAGGCCCTGACGACCCTCAAGGGCCGCGCCCGCGTCAAGCGCACCATGTGGTCGCGTCGCGCCCAGGAATATGAAGCCAAGATCAACTCGGGCGACCTGATCTCGATCGCCGAAGTGGTCCGCGACCTGCACCGCGCCGACACCCAGCCGGAACAGTCCTATTCGGAGCGTCAGCTCTACGAATCGGCCCTGGACCGGATGGCCCGCGAAGTCGCCGCCGCCAACCGCATCGACAAGGACGCCGCCGTCGCCCTGCTGGCCAAGTCGCTGAGCGCCAAAAAGCCGATCCCGACCGCCGCCGAACTGGAAGCCGCGGCCGCCGAGGCCGAGGCCGAAGCCGCCTGATTTCAGGACGCCGACCGGCACGACCAAGGCCCGGCGGCGACGCCGGGCCTTTTCTTTCTACCGCCACAGCTTGCCGCAAGGCGTGCCATGGCGTCCGTCCGGGGCTTGTGAGACGCGACCGTTAGCGGTCGTGTCATCATCGTGTTAAGAGCCCCGCCCTTTATAGCGGCAGCCATGTCGCCAGAGCATTTTAGACTTCAGGAGAAGCCACACATGAGCAGGGTGCTGGTTATCGGTGCAGGCGGCGTCAGTTCGGTCGCCGTCCACAAGATGGCGATGAATACGGACGTGTTCTCGCATATCACCTTGGCGAGCCGCACGAAGTCCAAGTGCGACGCCATCGCCGACTCCGTGAAGTCGCGCTTCGGCGTGACCATCGACACGGCCAAGATCGACGCCGACGACGTCGCGGCGACCACGGCCCTGATCCAGTCGGTCAAGCCGGCCCTGGTGGTCAACCTGGCCCTGCCCTATCAGGACCTGGCCATCATGGACGCCTGTCTGGCCGCCGGCGTGAACTACCTCGACACGGCCAACTATGAGCCGCGCGACGAAGCCAAGTTCGAATACAAGTGGCAGTGGGCCTATCAGGAGCGCTTCAAGGAAGCCGGCCTGATGGCGCTGCTCGGTTCAGGCTTCGACCCGGGCGTGACCTCGGTCTTCGCCACCTATACCAAGAAGCACCTGCTGGACCGGATCGATACGCTCGACATTCTGGACTGCAACGGCGGCGACACGGGGCTTCCGTTCGCCACCAACTTCAACCCGGAAATCAACCTGCGCGAAGTGACCGCCAACTCGCGTCACTGGGAAAACGGCCAGTGGGTCGAGGGCCCGGCCCTGACCCACAAGCAGGCCTTCGACTTCGAGGGCGTGGGTCAGAAGAACATGTACCTCATGTACCATGAGGAACTGGAGTCGCTGGCCAAGTTCTACCCGGAAATCAAACGCATCCGCTTCTGGATGACCTTCGGCGACAGCTACCTGAAGCACCTGGAAGTGCTGGAAAACATCGGCATGACCTCGATCGAGCCGATGATGTTCCAGGGCCGCGAGATCATCCCGATCGAGTTCCTGAAGGCCCTGCTGCCGGAACCCTCGTCGCTGGGTCCGATCACCAAGGGCAAGACCAACATCGGCACCATCGCCACCGGCGAAAAGGACGGCGTCGCCAAGACCTTCTACGTCAAGAACATCTGCGACCACGAAGCTGCCTATGCCGAAACCGGCAACCAGGCTGTCAGCTACACCACGGGCGTTCCGGCCATGATCGGTGCGGCCATGATGCTGACCGGCACGTGGAAGGGCGAAGGCGTCTTCAACATGGAGCAGATGGACCCCGATCCCTTCATGGACATGCTGAACAAGCACGGCCTGCCCTGGACGATCGAGGAGCTGGACGCTCCGCTGGCCTTCTAAGTCGAGACCAGAACACATGGAAACCAAGGCCGGTGATCCCGGCGCCTTCGCGCATTTCGATCTGAACCGTGTCGCCTCGCCCGCCTTCGTGGTGGACGAGGTCGCGGTGCGGCGCAATCTGGCCGTGCTGAAAGACGTGCGCGACCGGGGCAATGCCCGGGTCCTGCTGGCGCTCAAGGCCTTTTCCATGTGGTCGCTGGCGAACGTCGTCGGGGAATACCTCGACGGCGTCTGCGCCTCCGGTCTGTGGGAGGCGCGGCTGGCGCGCGAGTTCTACAAGGGCGAGCTGACCACCTATTCGCCCGCCTACAAGGCCGAGGATCTGCCCGAGATCCTGCGCCTGTCCGACCACGTCATCTTCAACTCGCCGGATCAGGTCACGCGTTTCGCCGATCTGATCGCCGCCGCGCGGGCTGAGGGCGAGGTCTTCGAGATCGGCCTGCGGCTGAACCCCGAACATTCCGAGGGCGAGGTCGCCAAATACGACCCGGCCCAGCCCTGCTCGCGTCTGGGCTTCCCGGTGTCGCAGCTGAAGCCCGAGCATATGCAGGGCATCGACGGCCTGCACATCCACGCCCTGTGCGAGCAGGACTTCGAGCCGCTGGCCCGCATCTGGGCTGCGGTGGAGCCCAGGCTCGCGCCCCTGCTGGGCGGGGTGAAATGGCTGAACCTCGGCGGCGGCCACCACGTGACCCGCGCCGACTATCAGACCGACGCCCTGGTCGACTTCCTGAACCAGATCGCCGAACGCCACGGCGTGCAGGTCTATCTGGAGCCGGGTGAAGCCGTAGCCCTGGACGCCGGCATCCTGATCGGCGAGGTGCTGGACATCTTCGACAACGGCATGCCCATAGCCATCACCGACCTGTCTGCCACCTGCCACATGCCGGACGTGATCGAGGCCCCCTACCGCCCCGCCATGCTGCATGAGCCCGAAGAGGGCGTCGCCGTGCGCCTCGGCGGCCCGTCCTGCCTGGCCGGCGACATCATCGGCGACTACGTCTTCGCCGAACGCCCCGTGCCCGGAACGCGCCTCGCCTTCCTGGACCAGGCCCACTATTCGATGGTGAAGACCAACACCTTCAACGGTGTCCCCCTGCCCGCCATCGCCCTGTGGAACAGCGCCACGGACGAGCTGCGGATGGTGCGCGAGTTCGACTGGACGGAATTCCGCGACCGGCTGTCGTGATCCGAGGGGCAGCGTCGAGAGGCGCCGCCCGAGCCGCTATATCGGGGGCGTCCACAGATGGAAGCGGACATCGCCAAACGTCGTTCCTCAAGCCTTGACTGCTCATCCTGAGCACCATCTGATGGGTGTTCTGGGGAGGTGTCATGATCCACAATATTGCAGTTCTTACGCTTGTGGTCGTCCAAGCGACGGTGCCTGACCCGCTAACTGAAACGGCTTTGAACGCGCTGCGCGCCAGCATCGCGGAAGCAAAAGGCGCACAGAGCGCATTGCCTCAACCGCAGACAGATCAAGAACGACTGGAGCGCATGGGGGCTATCGACCAGGCCGCTCGGCAGGGTCTTTGGAAGGCTATGGCGAACGTGCCGCCGCCTGAACGCGGGCGAGTTCGACGCGCGCTTTGGCCAGAGGTACGGGCGATCGACATCGAAAACCAGGAGCAGTTGCTGGCGATGGTCCCGGAGGAGGGATGGTTCAGAAGAAGTCGCTACGGCGACAACGCAGCCGCGTCGGCGTTCCTCATCGTGCAGCATGGCGATGAGGCGCTGTGGGAGCGTTTTCTGCCTATTCTCGCCGACCTTGTGCCTAGCGGGGAAGTCGCCGGTTCTGAGTACGCTATGATGTATGACCGCCTGCAGATGACCAAGGATCAACCGCAGAGGTACGGGACACAGATGACGTGCCCTCACGGCACAGGTCAGTGGACGCTTTGGCGGCTCGAAGACGCGGAGCGCATCGACAAATTTAGGGCTTCAGTCGGTCTCGGACCGGTTGCCGAATATGTCGACAGCTTCAAGACTGGGGCTCCGCCGACCTGCTGATGTAACTCTACTCGCCCGTGCGAAGGGCCGAAACGGACCGGAAGCAGCCTTTCCCCCGACCCTTCTCGCCCCGCTTCAGAAATACTCCGCCCCCGCCGGGCACTGGGCGGCGAGGCGACGGGCGGTGATGCTGGCGGGGATGTAGGGCGTGCCGCGCAGCAGCTGGGCGCCGCCGTTGAAGTGGAAGCTGTCGTCCTGATAGGTCCCGTTCAAGCGCACGTTGACGCGACGGCCCTTCTTGTCCTGACAGGTCCCTTCGAAACGGGCGCGGCCGTCGCCGACCACGCGGGTCGGATAGGTGCATTTCCAGCGGTTGGTCGACAGGCCGCCGAAGAAGCGGTTGATCTCGCTGGGGCGCACACAGCGCTGCTCGGTGTCGCGGCTGCCCAGGGCGCTGGTGGTGTATTCCCAGTATCCCGGCAGGACCGGCTGGGCGCTGGCGGCGGTCTGGGCCTGGGGGGCGGCGGCCGGCGCGGCCAGCATGACGGCGCCCGCGACGACGGGGGCGGCCACAGCCGCAACACGGGCCATCACGCGAGGAAGGGCGCGGGCGAACGAAACAGGCAGCGTCTTCATGGGGAACAGCTTCCAATGAGTCTTCATGCGATCCTCTATATAGCAGGTCGTTGAACAGCGGCTGAACGAAGCGAGGCCGCGCGGATCACCTCGCCTCAATCCCCAGCCTGACTCGACTCCAGCCTTGACGGCCTCCGAGTCCTTCCTCTATACGGCCCCCTCTCTCGCAGGGGTCCGCCCGCTGCGTGCACCTGTTTCATGCGTCCGCAATGTTCGCGGATGTGACCTTGAGGATCTTAAGATGTCGCGTCGTTGCGAACTCACGGGTATCGGCCCGATGGTCGGCCACAATGTGAGCCACTCGAACATCAAGACCAAGCGCCGGTTCCTGCCGTCGCTGAAGACGGTCAAGCTGGCTTCCGAGTCGCTGGGCCAAACCTTCTCGCTGCGTATCTCGAACGCTGCCCTGCGCACGCTCGACTACAAGGGCGGCCTGGACGTCTTCATCGTCAAGGCTCGCGACGAAAAGCTGTCGACCGCCGCCCTGCGCATCAAGCGCCAGGTCAAGGCCAAGCTGGCCGAGCAAGCCGCCGCCTAAATCAGGCGTCGTCTGACGGAATTTGAAGAGGCCGGTGGAAACACCGGCCTTTTTCTTTTGCGCGATTCTCCGCTCGCTTCCCCACCACCGTCATCCTCGGGCTTGACCCGAGGATCCAGCGTAGGGGTGTGCTCGACCTTGCCGAGGTCGCGCAGCCGGACATGCCGATCCCCCTGTCAAATCGGAGGATGACGGCAAGGGAGAGAGGCTTGCGGAGCGCACTCCACCCGCTACCCTCCCGGCTCGTTCTTGCCGGAGCCGTCCCTTGCGCCTGACCGCCGCCCTCTGCTTGACCACCGCCCTGCTCAGCGCGCCCGCTCTGGCGCAAGAGGCCGCGCCGGCCCGCGATTCGACGCCCTTCACCCTGTCCAGCGGCACGGCGCGCACGCCGGAACAACTGGCGCTGCGTTTCGACAAGGCCGACCTGTCGTTCAAGCTCCTGCCCGACAGCCAGTCGATCGAGGGCGTCGCCGTCCTCGACTTCACCGCCACGGCCCCCGCCGCCGCCGTCGTGGTCGAACTGGACACCCTGTTCGCCATCGCCTCGATCACCGTGGACGGCCAGCCGGTCGCCGACTGGACCAACCCGGACGGACGGCTGACCATCCCCCTCCCGCACGCCCTGACGCCCGGTCAGACAGCTTCCGTCCGCATCGCCTACGCGGGCCGCCCGCATCAAGCCCAGCGCGCGCCCTGGGACGGCGGCTTCGTCTGGACCACCACGCCCGACGGCAAGCCATGGATCGCCAGCGCGGTTCAGGGCGAGGGCTGCGACCTGTTCTGGCCCTGCGTCGACCATCCGCAGGGCGAGCCGGACCGCGTCGACCTGCACATCACCGTCCCGTCCGACCTTTCCGCCCCCGCCAACGGCCGCTTCCTGGGCAAGACCGACAACGGCGACGGCGCCACCACCTGGAACTGGACCGCGCGCCAGCCCGACACCTACGCCATCAGCCTGAACGTCGCCCCCTTCGTGGAAATGAGCGCCGACTATCCCAGCCGCTTCGGCAATGTGATTCCCCTGCGTTTCTGGCGCCTGGCGTCCGACGATCCGGCCAAGGCCGCCGCCCTGTTCGCCGAGTTCCCCAAGCAGCTCGACTTCTATGAGGCGACCATCGGCCCCTTCCCCTTCGGCGACGAGAAGATGGGCGTGGTCGAGACCCCGCACCTGGGCATGGAGCACCAGACCATCAACGCCTATGGCAATGGCTACAAGCTGGACGGCAAGGGCTACGACTGGCTGCTTCAACATGAATTGGCGCACGAATGGTTCGGCAATCAGCTGACCAACGCCGACTGGGACGACATGTGGCTGCATGAGGGCTTCGGCACCTATATGCAGCCCCTCTACGCCCGCTGGCTGAACGGCGAACGGGCCATGCAGTCCGAACTTCAGACCATGCGGCTGACCCTCTCCAACCGCTTCCCCGTCGTCTCGGGCAAGCCGCAGGACGCCGCCACCGTCTATGACGCCAAGACCGGGCCGGGGCTGGACCTCTATTACAAGGGCGCCCTGATCGCCCACACCCTGCGCCTCTACATCGGCGACGACGCCTTCTATGAGAGCCTGCGCCGGCTGGTGTACGGCCGCCCCGATCCCAAGCCCGGCAATTTCACGCCCCGCTACGCCACGACGCCGGAGTTCATCGCCATCGTCAACGCGGTGACGGGCCGCGACCTCGGCTGGTTCTTCGACGCCTATCTCTATCAGGCCGCCTTGCCCGATCTGGTCATGACCCGCGACGGCGAGCGCGTGACCCTGGAGTGGAAGACCGGAAACGGCCGCCCCTTCCCCTTGCCGGTGGATGTCGAGGTGGACGGCCGGGTCCGCACCCTGCCCATGACCGACGGCCGCGCGACCTTCACCGCCCCGGCTTCCGCCCACGTCCTGCTGGACCCCGGCTCGAAGGTGCTTCGCCGGCTGGACTATCTGGAGGTCTGGAAGGCCTCGCAGGCCGCCAAGGACTGACGCCCTAGCCACCGCCGCTCCAAATGGTAGAACGCCATTACACGAAGTGGCGAAAACCATGCTCAGACTGATCTGCATCCTCGCGGCGATCCTGGTCGCCAGCCCGGTCTTCTCGGCCGAGGTTCCGACACGCGGCGCGGCGCCCGCCTGGGTCGAGGTCATCGCCCGCCCGGACAGCGAGACCGACGCCTCCGACGGCGGCCCGGTCCGCATCCTCCTGCTGGACCAGCAGACCCGCTTCGCCCCGGACGGCGTCCACATCTATGTCCGCCAGCGCTATCAGATCCAGACCATCCAGGGACTGGCCGTCGCCGGAACGGTGGCCATCGCCTGGAACCCCGCCAGTCAGTCGATCAGCCTGCATCATCTGAACATCCTGCGCGGGGACCGCGTCATCGACGTGCTGGACCAGCAGCAATTCGACGTCCTCCGCCGCGAGCGTAATCTGGATTCGGCCATTCTCGACGGCGTGCTCACGGCCACCCTGCAACCCAACGGCCTGCAGGTCGGCGACATCATCGACCTGGCCTATACGGCGACGACGCGAGACAGCGTGCTGGGCGACCACGCCGAGCACGTCGCCGGCGGCCTGACCCTGGGATCCATCGACCGGATGCGCGTCCGGGCCAGTTGGCCTGGCGGCAAGACCATGCGCATCCGCGCCACCGAACCCTGGCAGACCCCGAAAATCGTACGCGACCGTGACGGCGGACACGTCGAGATCGACGCCCGAGACATCCATCCGCTGCCCATCCCCGAAGACGCCCCCGCGCGCTTCGCCCAGGCGCAGCAGTTGGAACTGACCGACTATGCGTCGTGGCGCGACGTGTCGGCCCTGATGGCCCCGCTCTACGCCCGCGCCGCCGTCCTTGAGCCCGGCTCGCCCGTGCTCGCCGAGGCCGAACGCATCCGCGCCGCCTATGCCACGCCCCTGGAACGCGCCTCGGCGGCGCTGCGTCTGGTCCAGAACGACATCCGCTATCTGGCGCTGGCGATGGGCGAAGGCGGGCTGACCCCAGCCTCGGCCGACGACACCTGGCGCAACCGCTTCGGCGACTGCAAGGGCAAGACGGCCCTGCTTCTCGCCCTGCTCAAGGCCCTCGACATCGACGCCCAGGCCGCGGCGGTCAGCATGTCGCTCGGCGACGGCCTGGACCAGCGCCTGCCGATGGTGGCGTTGCTGGATCATGTTCTGGTCAGGACGCAGCTCGACGGCCGCACCTATTGGATCGACGGCGCGCGCATGGGCGACACGACGCTGGAGGCCGCCCCGATCCCGAACCACCACTGGGCCCTGCCGATCAGCGCGCCGGGCCAGGACCTGGTCGCGCTGACGCCGCCGCCTTCCACGGTTCCGCTGTCGGAAACCGAAATCCGCCTGGACGCCTCCGCCGGCCTCGACGCTCCGGCCCGGGTCGAGGCCGAGGCGCTCTACCGCGGCGATCTCGCCACGACGATGAACATCGGCATGCAGACCCTGGCGCCGCAGGATCGCGACCGGATCATGCGCGACGTGTGGAAGGCCCAGCTGACGGAGATGACGATCGAGACGGTCGCCTCCGCCTATGATCCAGAGCGGAACGAGTATCGGCTGACGGTGACGGGCGCCATGCCGCTGAACTGGACGGCTGACACCGGCGGCTCGGCGCGCAAGCTGGACCTGCCGGGCGGACGGGTCGGCTTCGCCTTCGGCGACGGCCGCGACACAGGCCCCTATCGCGACCTGCCCGTGGCCCTGCCCTACCCCGCCTATTTCCTGACCCGCACCGTCCTGACCCCGCCCGGCGCCGGGTTCCGGCCCGAAAGCGCCGATGTCGACCTGACTGTGGCCGGCTTCGAACTGAAGCGGCGCACGTCAGCGAAGGACGGAAAGATCGTCATGGAATGGTCCACGCGCACCCTGGCGGCCGAGATATCGGCCGACGCGATCCGGGCGGCCCCGGATCAGGTCAAGGGAATCGACCGCGACCGTCCGCGCGTGCGCGCCCCCATCAGCTATCGGGCGACCGAGGCCGATCTCAAGGCGATGGCGGCGTCCGAGCCGACCACGGCCCAGGACTACCTCAATCGCGGCCTGAAACGGAACGAAGCGGGCGACGGCGTCGGCGCCCTGGCCGACATGGATCGCGCCATCGCCCTCGACCCTCAGAACGCCAGCGCCTTCGCCAACCGGGGCATCATTCGCTTCTGGCGCCAGGATATTCCGAACGCCCGCGCCGACTTCGAAAAGGCCGCCGACCTCGACCCCGCCGACTGGGTGGCCATGAACGGCCAGGGCCTGATCGCCCTGTCCGAAGGCCGGGCCCAGGACGCGGTGATCGAGTTCTCCCGCTCCCTGCGCCAGCAGAAGAACAACACCTTCATCCTCATCATGCGCGGACGCGCCTATGCCGCGCTCGGCCAGATCGACAAGGCCGTGGCCGATCTGGACGCCGCCCTGGCGCTTTCGCCCGACGCGGGCGACCTGCGGCGCGCGAAATACGAGACCCTGGCCGGCGCCGGGCGCGACGAAGAGGCCCTGATCGAGATCGATCGCCTGATCGCCGATGCGCCGGAAGACGCGGACCTGCCGATCATGCGCGCCATGCTGAAGCGCCGGATCGACAGCGACGACGCCGCCGCGATCGTCGCCGTCGACGCGGCCCTGGCGCATGCGCCCAGCGGGCTGGGCCATATCGCGCGGGCGCAGTTGCGCGCCGAGGGCGATCTTGCGGGACGGCTGTCGGACTATAATCAGGCCCTGGCCCTGGACCCCGCCGACCTGACGGCCTGGCAACTGCGTATCGGGCTGGAGCGCGAACACCCCGAACTCGGCGACGCCGCCGCCACGGTCGAGGAGGCCCTCGCCAAGGTCGACGAGGACGATGCGGACGACCTGCGGCTGCGGCGCGCCGAACTCCGCTTCAAGGCCGGCGACGCCGCCGGCGGCCGCGCCGACCTGCAAAAGGCGCGCAGCCGCGCCGTCGGCAACGCCCAGCGCCTGAACAACCTCTGCTGGACCCAGGCTGTGGCCGGCGTCGATCTTCAGCAAGCCCTAGCCGATTGCGACGCCGCCCTGGCGCTCAAAGCCGACGAGCCCGCCTTCCTCGACAGCCGAGGCCTGGTGCTGCTGCATCTGGATCGCCCCGCCGAGGCGCTGAGCGTCTATGAGGCCGCGCTGGGCAAGGCGCCGCGCCTGGCCGCCTCCCTCTACGGGCGCGGCATGGCCCGACTGGCCCTGGGCGATACGACGAAGGCCGCCGAGGACCTGTCCGCCGCCGAAGCCATCGCCCCCAAGGTCAAGGAGTCCTTCGCCGCCTATCGCCAGGCCCGCAACCTGCCCTGAGCCCCGGTTCAGGGGCCGAAGCCCCACACTGTGGTGTTCGGCTGCCCGTTGGCGCTTCCGCCGGCGAACCAGGCAGCGCCCCGAAAGACTGCGGAGGCGAGATTCAAGGTGTTGGGACCCCAGTTCGGTCCAAGACCCATCGTCCAGACGCCCGAGGGGCTGGCGATGTTGCTGTCGGTGAACGCCGTGCCTATCGCCCCCACGCCTCCGACGACAAAAAGGCTTTGTCCGATGGCGGCGACGCCGGGGTGCGACCGCGGCGGCCAGGGCACATTGCCCCCCCAACGGTCCCAGTTCAGACCGTCAACGCTGGTCCAGACGTCCGCGAATAGCCCCCCTGATCCCCTGCCTGCGACGACGCAAAGACGGCCAGCGAATACGGCCACACCGAAATCGGCGCGCGATCCCCAGGCGGCCGAGGCCGTGACCTGGGTCCAGATGAGCCCGTCGGGCGAACTCCAGACGTCATTGAGCAGGGCGCCGCCAGCGTCGCGTCCGCCCATCACCCACAGCTTGCCGTCGAAAGCCAGACACCCGTGGTTCGAGCGCGCGGACCAATGCTGCGCGGCGGAGGACTGCGTCCATGTCTCGCCGTCCGCGCTTGACCAGATTTCGTTCAGCGGACCCTTGTCCAGCGTCATGCCCCCTGTCAGCCAGAGTTTTCCTCCCAGCACGCATCCCGCCGAATTGACGCGGGGCGAGAATTCCGCGGCGTTGGTCGCGATCGACCAGGTGAAACCGTCAGGACTGCTGAAGACGATGCTGCGCAGATCGTCCGCCCCGCCGGCGAAGAACCAGATCCGGTCCAGAAAATCGCCCAGCAGGACCGGCGTTCCTCGGGTATCCCATAGGCCCGCCCCGGCCTGGCTTTTCCAACCGTTCGGTATGGGCACGACGTTGAGGACGGTGGTCACGGGGCCGTCCTGGCCGAACCCGGTCAGGGTGTAGCGGACTGCGCCGGTCGGATAGATCACCAGACCGGTCGACGTTGTCGGCGCCGACGCGCTTCCGTTGATCGGCGGATCGACAGTGCAGAATTCGGCTGACGAGAACGCCCACGACAGGGCGACCTTGTCGCCATAGTGATAACCGGTAGATGGGGTCGCGGTCAGGGGCTCGCTGACCGCGACTGGCATGACATCGACGGTCACGGGGGCGCTGGTTTTTGTCCCCAGCGGATCATTGTAGGCCGTAAGGGTGAAGGTCGTCGTGCGGGCGACCGTGACCGGAAAACCGCTCGTCTGAACCGGAGGCGGCGCCTCCCCCTTGATAGGACTTATAGTGGCGCGGTTGGCGTTGAATGTGGTCCAGACCAATTGGACCGTGCTGCCGCTCGGCACATTGTTGGTCAACGACGTCAGTCCCTGGATCGCCAGCCTCGGAACCCGCTTGACCAGCGGGATCGTCGTGCAGCCGTCATCATAGCCGGGAACGCCGACCCACTGCAGGTAGAGGTTCGTGGATGACGGGGCGAAGTCAGTGACGATGTTGTTGATCCGGAACTCGGCGATAGCGGCTGCCCCCACGCCGAGAACTTCCTGACTCCTGGGGTAGATCGCCCAGTAGGGGGGATCATTGTCGCTATGATCCTGAATGTTCCAGTCCGTGCCGTAGTCGCCGTTCGTGCCGACGGTGATGTTCTTCAGCCGGTCGGGAGTGGTCAGGGCGCCGAACCCCGGCGCGGCCTTGGCGCTGACGAACGTCAGATAGAAGACGGGCGTGCCGGTCGGCGTGGCGGGGGGGACCAGGGGCCCCTGCGTCGTATTGTCGAACAGCAGGACAAGGGTGTTGGGCGGGATGGCGTGTTTGTTATCGACATCGACGTAGATGGCGTTGCCTCCCACCATGGAGGCGGACATCGAGTCCGCGAGCCGTTTGTGGAGGTTCGGCAGGTTCTGGAGCGAGAGCGGCAGTTGGGTTCCTGAATCCGCGATAGCCGGCAAGTTGTAGTAGGCGATGTTGAAAGACCCGGGACCTGGACTGTTGTCTGCCTTGATGCCGGCCAGTGAGAAGCTGATCGTTTCACCCGGTTGCAAGAGCCGGTCGGCGATCGGCGTCAACACCCAGGATCCGATCAGCCGCGCCTGCCAGCCGGGCGGCGGCGAGACCGTCATCGCGGCGAACTCTTCGGGCGTAAGGACGGTTGAGACGGTAAAATACAGTGACGTGGGGCCGGCTGGCGTGATGTCGGCCTCGGAGACCGGCGCGCCGCCCTTTACAGTGACTGCGGCTGCACCCGCGTAGGTCATCGAGAAGGTCAGCAGGTTCTGACTGGCGTCCTGCGTCACATAGATGACACTCTCGCCCTGTGCGTTCTGCACCTGGAATTGGACGGCGGGCGGAGCGGTCGTGTTCATGGCTGATCCTGGAGGCGGGTTTTGGGTTTTCCGGTGGGGCTCAGACTCAGCCATCCCTCGACGGCATGCCGTGGCCCGGTCGAGATCGCCCCGCTCGGCGACTGCACCGGCTCGATCGTCCACCCGGCGCCGTTCTGTGCGACCCAGTTCCAGACAAATCCGCCTTCCTCCGGCGTGGGGAGTTCGGGCGCGCCGCCGAAAATGAACGGCGTGGTGAGGAAGGTCACCGCCATATCGGCTAGGTCGTCGGCGATCATCGTCGGCGGAATAGTCAGTTCCTTCATCGGCAACAGGCCGGTCGTCGCGTGAACAGCGGCGTGGGGATCCACCAGCATCGTCAGGAACGCCGGCGCCGCCGCCGGGTCCGACGTTACGAATACTTGCCCGAACCCCGGCTTTATCAAGCCGTGCTTGTCGCTGGCGGCCGCCGCCGGGGAGTAGAAGGCCCGGTAGGTGTCGTCGCCGTTCTCGATGAAATAGCCGACCAAGCCGTCGTCGACGTCGGAGAGATCGCCCAGGCGAACCGGAACGCGCAGTTGCAAAGTCCCGCCGTTGTCCCGCGCAAGAACATCGTCCCCGGCGATCGCGGCGGCGAAAGCTCGGGTGCTCTGATCTGCGGCGGGCAGACCCATCAGATCAAGTTTCAGCGAGGCCCTGACCAGGGCGAGAGGGCGTCCGATCAGGATCGCCAGTCCGCTGTCCTGCTTGTAGGTGCGGGGCGATATGAAGGTGACGGCCCTGTCGATGGCGGCCAGCATCTCCGTCAGATATCCCACCGGATCGGCGCTTCGGGCCAACCCCAGCGCGAAGGCGCGCAGGTGGGGATTGGCGGAGGCGAACGCATCCTCGACCGGCTTGCCGTAGTCGGCGACATTCCCCGGCGCGCCCTGCCAGAAGGGTCCACGCAGGTTGAACGACCCGATGGCCCTGCCCGCCGTGTCATAGACGGCCAGTGCATCGTCAAGGTGATTGTAGAGCACCCACCCGATGACCGGCGTGGTGACGGGATCACTGTTAGTCTCGAGTTGGTCGTCGTCAGCCGCCAGCCAGTTGAATTGCAGCCTGAGAGGCTGGGTGAACCGGATCGGCAGACTGATAAGATCCTGACCGTCGTCGGGCGCCTTCAGACTTTGCGCCCGGATCACCTGAGGCGCGGCCAGGTCGAGAATCTGGCCGAAGGCATCGATCACCCTTAACCGGTCGATCGACAGCGCGCCGTTGCGGATCGGACAGAAGGTGTTGTTGAACTTCGGTGAGTTGACGTTGAAGCCGGCCACCGCATCCTTCACGTCTTGGTTCGTGAATCTGGAGAAGAACAGGCCCTGCAGGATGGCGAGGGGGTCCGAAACCTCCATCTGCAAGACGTGGTCCAGCATCAGGAAGGCCTGATTGAACCCGTTCAGTGCCTGGGCCTGGGCCGACAGGTCGAGCTCATCGAGGATGGTCTTCAGTTCCCCGTCCACATTGTCGTCCGGGAAGTTCGTCAGATACGTTCTGATCTGCTGAGCCAGGTCGATCTCGACGCCATGCGACAGCACGATCGTGCCCTGATAGGTCCGCACGGTCGTGGGATCGACCGGAATGCCCCCCTTGAACCGCAGATCGATATCGGCCTCGTCGAGCTCATAGGCGTCGAGGATGAAGTCAGGGTCATAGACCGGTAGTTCGTTAGGATAGAAGCTGGTCTGCCATTGCAGGATTATGGGAATCCAGGGCGGGCTCCACGGTTTGGCCGACCCGGGCAGGATCGGGTCGCCTACGAAGGTGATCACCGGGACGTCCGGTCCGCTTTCGACGCGCTGTGCGGCTGCGATGGCGGCGATCAGGCCCGGATAATCGGCCTTGGCGGGGTTGCTGTCCCCGCCCAAGGCCGCGACAGTCGCCGCCAGCACCGGGGCTTGCCAAGGATCGGCGAAGAAGGCCTCCCCGACCAGAGCGGGCAGCACTTCAGCGAGCACGGTCGGTCCAGCAGCGGGCAAAATCGGCAGGTCGGCGGCATGGACCGCAAATGGGGCGTCGCCCGCGATCATCGCACTGACGATCCCCGCGTCCATCCTGCAGATCAGATTCCCGTCGGCGTCCCTCGCATCAGGCATCCGGCCGCGGTAGGATGGCCTGACGTCGGCGCCCGAAACGAGAACGACCGGATCGCTTGGCGCCCAGTAGCGCGAACCATCGGACGTATCGAGCGTATAGCCCTCTCCGAGTGATCGCCTGAGCGCCTCCGCCCTGGTCGACACTTCGGTCTGCATCGCGGCCGCCGACGTCAGCAGGGTCTTCAGTTCTGCGATTTCAGCCTCGATGAAGACGCGGGCATCGTTTGGAGAAATCAGGCCGGGCGGCGGCGGCGCGTACTCGATCGACATATAACGGCACCAGTCGGCGAAAATCCGCCCGCGCAGGCTGGCCGTTTCCTGTGTCATCCGATCAAGCGCGGACTGAGCCTTGTTGAGCGCATCCAGCGCAGCTCCTGTTCCAGCCGGCAGTTCCAGGGACTGGTTCCGGGCCGCCGACAGCATCTGCTCCGGCGGGATTTCGCCGCCGAGGCCGGCGCCTTTGGTCGCGTCCGAGGTGATCACCCAAGTCTGGTCCACATTGGAACTGGCGAAGCCCTTCTGATGCAGAACCTCGTCCATGTCCGCCAACCCTCCGGGCAGGCTCAGCCGGCTGAGAAGGCCGGCCTGCAAGGCATTCAGGACGATCTCGACATTGGGCAGAGATTCGAGGCCCGGCTGAGCCGCCAGCAGGGCGGACACCGCCTCGCAGCTGGTGTTGCCCACGGCGATCTCCAGATCCGCTGAAGGCGTCCTCGGATCGATGTAGTGATTGCCGGGATCCCACGGCACCTCAGTCAGCAGAGCGCTGTAAACGGTCCGGGTGGGAAACGGTGCATCGTCCGAGAACGGAAACACCCACTTCAGCTGCGCTTCGATCGCGGCGATCTGTTCCTGACGGTTTCCATCGGCAGGGTATTTCACCCGCGACAGCGGATCATCGCCGATTTCCGCGTGCCAGCCGATCAGACGATAGGAAAGGCGCGTGGTCGCGGGCGGGAAACACCCGGCGTCGAGGTCCTCGAGCGTATCCCACAGACCGAACACGTTGGCGCAGTATTCATAGGTCGCCGCATACTGGACATCGCCGAAGCCCAGCGCGGTCAGCTGGGCTCGGTCCGCAGATGGATCCTCGGTCCAGCCGGCATAAGGGAAGACCTGTCCCAGCGTCCTGAACGACCTGTTGCTGGCGGCGGTCGGTATCGGCTTGATCGGAATGTCCAGGCTGGTCCGGTTCCGGTTGGGGAGCGGAACGGTCTGGCCCTCCCTGTCCCACAGCCTGTCGCTTTCGATGATCCAAGCGTTGATGTCGGTGACCGGCGCGACCGGGTCGGCGGTGTTCGACGCCACCCGCACGACCATCCAGCGATTGGGTGCGGGCGGAAATTCGACCTTGCCCGTCGCCGCCTGTGCGCCATGCGTAAGCGCCTCGGGCAGCGCCCAGTGAAGGTGAACGCCGACCCCCAGCGGCTGCGATGCGGGCTGGAACGCCGTGGCGAGGACCTGGGCGCTGATGTAGGGGCCGGAATTACGGGCCACGCCTTTCTCGGCATATGGCAGCAATGAGAAATCCGGCGCCAGGCGGGCGAAATCCTTCGTGCCGTAAGGCTGGACAGAGGAGCCGTTGACGTCTGTTTCGCCGACGCAGAGCGCCGCCAGATCGACCGGGACCACTAGAGCGGAACGATGCGATGTCATGCCGTTTACTCTCCTGCCGCCGCACCGACGCGGAACGTCACGGCCTGCGTCCCCTCGATCATCTCGAGCGCGAACTCGGCCGAGGTGAAGGGCAAGGGTTTGCCGTCAGGACCCTCGTTCGCATCATTCTTGCTGAGGAGGTCCTGTATCCGTTCGGCCAGCGCCCCGAGCCGCAGAACCCTCTGTCCCCCGGGGCGGAATCCGACCGGCGCCGATACGCCCGCAATCTGATCACCCGGACTCGTGCCGGGCGGCGCCGCTTTGGGAACGGTCACATAGCGGAGCGGTTTGCCGCCATCGATATCGATGCCGGAGTGGAGCCCGATCGACGGCTCGCGAATGATCACATGATCGATCGTCCCCGCGACCATAAACAGAAGGATCGAGGGCGACAGTAGCTCCCTGCGAACCACGTCGACCAGTTCGACGCCCTTGTCGTCAAAGGGCAGTATCTCGAGCCTGGGCCATCCCGGCACGATCTGGGACCGCAACAGGAAACCCGTTACGGATCCGGGAGCCGCGCCCGCCGCCTCTATCTGGGCCGTATCGTGCAGCTTCCAACGGGTGATGGCGTGCTGCACCGCATCGGTCTGGCCCGAGTGCCCGATGCTGCAGGCACCCTCAATGAGGGCATAGATCCAATTGAAGTCTAGCTGGAAGAAGCGGATCGACTCGTCGGGCAGGAACCGGTCGTTGGGAACCATGTAGCGATATGGAAGGCCGTGCAGCCGGCCGAGGCGCTTCAGCCAGTCGCTGAGTTGCACCGTGGGATCAATATCGGCCGTCGCGGCGGCGATGGCCTCGCGCCCGCCGAGCATCTGGACGAGCCCTTGAAGATGCAGGGTTCGGTTGATCAGCCGCGCCATCACTTCACCCCCCGGGCGCGCGGGCCGCGCGCGGTATGGGGCTTCAGCCGGGTTCGGATGAACTCGGCCACGCTATGGTGCATAAGCAGGGGCTCGGTGGCATGACGCACGGCCGTGAGGCCCAACGCCTCACCCAGTTCGCTTTCCAGCACCCGCCGTTCGAAGGCGGCGACCACGGCTTGAGTGTTGCCGCGCTTCCAGTTGTAAAGGGACTGAGAAAAGCCCTTGTCCTGAAGCGCCAGCAGGCGCCCGATCTCCCACGCGGCCGAATAGGAGATGTCCATCATTCCGGTCTCGGGATCGTAGCGCAGCGCTTCGTCAGAGGTAGCGATGGGAGCGGGCTGGCCGCTGTCGCCGGGCGCTGGAATGATGCTTTCGGGCGTCACGGCGAAGGGCGCGAACGGACCCCGATACCAGGACACCGTCTTACTGCCCTGCCGGGTTTGGTGGTCCAGGGGCGCGTATCCCATCTGCAATGCATTGGCGACATAGGCGGTGGCCGGTCCTGCGCCCGTGCTGGCGTTGGCGAGGGCGAACACGCGCAGTCCGTCCTCGGCGTCCAGCGCTTTGAGCAGGCCGGTGAAGGTCTGTTCCGGATCGACGGATTGGTAACTCCAGCTGGTCAGCGAGAGCAGACGGACAGCCGTGGCCGGCGCCCCGCTGGGAAGCGTGATTGCGGCCGACGTGTAGTCATCCCCGGTCGGAAGCCAGCACGCTGTCTGCTCCAGCGAGACCAGATGAACGGTGCAGCGCATATTGGGCCGGGGCAGCCTGTTGGCCATGATCACGGAGGTCTCGACCCCCTCGACCTCCGCCGCAAGCCCCATCCTCGCGGGATTGTCGGGCGTGACGACGCGCGCGTGGGAAAGCCACGGCATGTCGACCAGTCCCGGCACGACCTGGTTGAACAGAGTCACCGGAACGTCGATCACGGTGCAGGGCTGATAGGGAAACTCGCCATAGTCGAAGGCCAGCCCCGGATAGGAGACCGTGTCCGCCGGCAGCCGACTGGGCTGGTCGGCGCCCCCCTTCTTGCGCGGGAACGGAGCGGGCGTTAGGTCGCCAGCCATGACCGACAGGATTTCGGGAACGGAGTCGTCTTCGTCGAAGAGCAGCAAGGCCAGCCAAGAACCGTTCGCCGCATCCCCCACGCTGCGTTCCCAAGGCAGGGTCAGGCGATTGAACACCACCTGAGGCAGCACATTCGAGTATTCGCCCGTGCTCGCCGCCGGAGGAAAGATCCCGCTGATCTCGGCGCTGTCGATAGCGAAGCGCTCGCCGCGGACTTGGAATTTCCGCGTGTTGATCCAGGATTCGTCGAAGACGGCCTTAGGAGGGGCCTTCGGATCGGTATTTGCGACCGCCTGAACGACTGACAGGACATACTCGCCGTCCTCCAGTGCGGGACGATGGCTGGCAATGAAGGTGATCTTGCCCGCTTCTTCGTCTGCGAGTTTCACGCTCCCTCGCGAACGGGCGCCTCTCTGGCCATTAGGCGACACGTTCTTCTCCCAGGTATCTGAGCGTCGGGGGATCCAGCAGGGTTGCGGACGCCTCCTTGACCAGCAGGCTGACATCGACGTCGGCGTCGACCCCGAGATCCAGGCCCGGGGCGTTGATCGCCGCTATGATCGCCGCACGTGCGGCGGCAGCCGAAACGAGGGTGTCCGCGAAGGTCTTCATGGCCGCGGACTGGTCGAAAGGGTCCGTCGAGGCGACCGTAGGCGCCATCCAGTTGAAGGCGACCACGCCTTCCGACTCATGCTCGAGGATCGACATGACGATCGGCAGGGGCGTGTGATCCGGCTTCCTCGGCTTCATACTGATTACGAAGCCGACCAGAACATCACTGATGTTGGCGGGGGTGTTATTGACCTGGCTGATGCTCGGATTGACCACCAGCGCTCCAGCCCAGGCGGCCGTCGGGACATTCGCCGTCACCGGCGTAATGATCGCGTGGACTGAGAAGTCGAATTTCGGATCAGGCGCCCCGTGGACCAGCTTCTGGACCGTGATGCCATGATCGGAGGTCAGATGGCCGATGCTCACGCCAACAGGACCGACCCCGAAGTCTGACTGTCCTACAGGCAGCGGCACCGTGACGCCGCCCGCCGTGGTCAGGCTGGCCGACTTTGCGGGGATAGCCGTAAAGGTGACGAGTTGCACGGTCTCGGGGTTGACCACCCAGTCCGGGTCCGTTGAGGTGGCCTTGGCTGCGGTCATGTCAGCGACCAGCCCGGCAGCGACGCTTGAGTGGCAATAACGGTCGGTCGGGGCGGACGCACCGGCCGTCGACGCCAGCAGGCCCGCCGTCTGCCCATTCGGCAGGAACGAGGTCTTGAACTCGTCCCACCCGATCGGCTGGGGCGCGGGCTTGTGAGTATTGCCGATCCCAACCGTGAACGAAATCACTGACAGATCGACGTAGATGGAGCCTCCGAACGCGGGCCCCCACAGAGAAAGATCGACCCCCAGACTGACCGAGAGGGTCACACTGGTGAACCAGAGGTCCAGTTTGTACGAGACTCCAATGCTGAGGCCGATGTCGATCTCGTAGTGGAACGGCTTCCAGCACAGAAGGAAGTCAGCGTGGGCGATGAACCACGCCCTCAGGTCGCCGCTCTCCCACACCGCCTCCAGCCGCCCGCCGGCCATCATGGTCGACGGCGTCAGCGCGAAATATATGCCGCCCTTGATGCTGGTGTTGCCATCGACCTGCCAGGTGAAGCCCAGCCGCGGCTCCACCGGGAAATAGGCGGGCCGAAGGAAGGCGGGATTGTAGCCGCCCAGGGTCACGACGAAGTCGCCCGCCCTATATGACGCGGCGTCCCCCCGGGGATTGTCCTTGAACCAGGTGTAGTAGGCGAATCCGCCCGTCAACCGGCAGTCGTCGTTCAGGATGTGAGACGCCGGCGTCAGCTTGGCCGCGACCTGGAGAATCCCGTTGTCCGGGGAGAAGACGGCTTCGACCGCCATTTCGACATAGCAGATAGGCGGCCGCCCGGAGTCCGTGCGGGGCGGAAGGCTGGCGGTCGTCAATCCGAGCAGGGCCACCTTGAAGTCGGTGCCGAACGACACCGTCACCAGGGCGAAGGAGTGCAGGATGCTGAACGAGGAGAATTTGACGCCCGCCGCGATCCAGTATTCCCCGACCCGGGGAGGTATATTGGATCCGAGAGAGGTGATGACCGTGTCGATCTGGCTCGCGACGTTTCCGGAGGGGTCGGCCGGGGGCGTATCCTTGCCCATGGCCCATCTGATCAGCGGAAAATCCGCCACGCCGTCGATATCGGGGATCAGAAGATCCCGGTTGAAGCCGAGGCCGCCCGCCAGGCCGTCGACATAGAAGAACGGATAACCGAACAGTGGCTTGTTCACGGCCGCGTAGAGAAAGAAGGACGGGTCCGGGCCGACCTGGGCGTATCCGCCCAGGGCGCTGATCGACAGCGAGGGCACGGTGACCGACAGGGCGCCGTAGAAGTTCAGGGGATCGATCGTGCCGAGCAGACCGCCGCGGACCTGAACGGGCCCGTTGTCGACCGTGATCGTCAGGCCCGACAAGGTCACCGCGGGCGCGAACCGGGTGATGTTCGACCCGATCCCCAGCCCGAGCAGGCCGATCGAGAGCAACTCCCCGGCCAGAGTGATGTCGCCGGTCACATACAGGACCTGTTTATCGTACGTCAGGCCCAGCTTCTGGATCGCGACCGGTCCGAATTGCTTCTGGACGTTGATCGACAGCGAAACGGGCGGCGGGGCCGCCGCAACAGCAAGGCCGGTCGCCGCCTTGCCGGTTGGAATGGACAGCGAGATCGGCTTGCTGTGGGTCCCGAGTTGCAGGACGCCGGCGATCAGCACGCCCTGATCGAGCCCCGCCTCCGGAATCTTGCTGACCCCCTTGGGCAGAAGGGCGTTGATCGAAGCCGCCTGTTCCTTCGACAGGGTCGAGGCGGAATAGCTGAACTGAAGCCGGTCGAATTTGACCGTCGCCTCCGCGGGCAGATTATCCCCGATCAGGGGAATGTCGGTCAGGCCGATCTCGGCGCCGAGTTCGACCCCGAACAGGAAATGATTGACCCCGGCAGTGTCTTTCAACCAGGCAAATTTGACGACGTTCAGCCCGATCGAAATGTCCTCGGGAATTACGCTGGCCAGATCGGTCGAAATCTCCGCCACCAGATCATGCAGCCGGACCTCATGGGCCGTTCCGGCGTCGACATAGTCGGCGATGAAAATCTTCTCGCCCGTATCCTTGGTATTGAACCGGATATCGAACTGCAGACCCGAGAAGGTCACCGTCCCGCCGAAGAGCGCGCTGTACCCCTTGGCGCCGGAAATCGCGTCCCCATGAACCGTGCGTCCGCCCGCAGCGTGCACGACGTCCACGGTGAAGGTGACCTCGACCGGCGTCGCGTAGACGGTGAAATCCCCCACGCATTTGAAATGCAGATCGCCCGTCGCGGTATTGTAGCTGATCGTCAGTGTCTTCAAGATCAAAGACCTGATGGGCTCGGGAATCCGATCGATGCCGAACTCGTCGGCCCAGTATTTGATCAGGGTCTTGATCGGTATGTTCTCGGCGTCGCCAATCAGCGTCAGTCCCGCGCCGCCCCCTTCGTATTTGGCTTCAAGGAAAACCGTCGCGTCGGCCGACAGGACAATGGTTCCGCAGAAATCGGCGGCGACTGTTGTCGCGGGCTGGGTCGCGACATGAACTCTGGCGGTCAGGTCGTTCAGCTTCAGCGACGCGCCGACGTCGATCTGCGCAACCAGTTCAAAGTCGTAGGTCGAGGCGCTGATATTCGCCAACAGCGACAGCCGGTCGATCTCAATTTCCGGGAAACGTGCCGGCAGGATGAGGTGAAAATGCTCGAACAGGGCGGTGATGCCGACCGTCCTGTTGTCCTGAAGACGGCCCCAGACGAAGAAGTCGTCCGGCGAGAAATGGGCCCCGATATCGATCGGGACGGTTGCGATCTCGAACTGCGCCTCCAGTTCGACATAGCTCTGACGGGCGTCCTGGAAGTCCACCATGAACTTGAGGGAGACGCCGTTCGCGGGCACCTCGATGATGTCCAGAACCGACCAAGGGTCGGTGTAGGAGACCACGAACCAGGCGTATGACAGGCGAACTGCGCCGACGCTGAAGGCCGTCTGTACTTCGATGAGCCCGAACTTCGCGAGCTTGTCCAGCGGCGAAGGCAGATAGGCGGACAGCGACAGGTCGCCGGCGAGTGCGGCGAAGGCATCCGCCGTCAACGGCTGCGGCGAGAAATCGCCGGTCACGAGCCAGTCCAGATCCGGATAGGCGGGAAGATCGACCCGGACCGGCAAGATCAGCGATCCGTTAGATCCCACGACCAGAGCGCAGCCCATGCTTGCGAGGTAGTTGTTGGCAACCGGATTGGGCGAGAAATCCAGGCTGACGTCGATGAGACCGAAGTCGCTGCCCAGATCCCACCTGGCGCCCGCGACGGGTCCGGCGGCGACCTCCATCAGAAAGGGACCGGACAGCGCCCCTTCCGTCAACGGCGTGAACTTGAGCGTGGTCGTCAGGGCCGCCAAGCCGAACAGGGACGCCGCTCCTTCCAGGGTGACCGACGCGGGCTGATCAACGATCACGGCGATTCTGGCCAGGGTCAGGTCAAATACCAAGGCCATGTCCTGCAGCGCCGCGAACAGGGATGGCGATACGTCGTCGGGCCCGATCGTGAGGGTGTCGCCGACCTTCAGGCCGGAGGTCAGGGTGACGAGCGCGTCATAGGTGGAGATCCTGGGCATGTGCTTCCGGCTCTCAAACTCAGACCAGGATCTTGGGGAAGATGTGGAACGGGCAGTGGAGCACGCGGCATGGCGGCGGGATGGTGCTGTGGCACATCATGATGTTGCCGCGCCCCGGCACGTTGGTGTTTGGTCCCGTTTCGGCGGTGCTGGCCACCGCCCCCGCATGCCCCCAGCCGACCGCCAGATAATCCGCGATCGCCGCAGCGCGCGGGTGGCCGTAGCAATGGACGCCCCCCGGCGGACCTCCATTGATGCCGTAGGAATAGGCCAAACGGCCCTGGTTGGCGGCCTGTGGGGCGGGAATGTGCGCCTGGATCAAATCGACGTCCGACCCGTGGTGGGACGCGACCAACCATCTCATATTGGGGAACGCGCCCAGGCCCCGAATGGCCTGAAACGCCGCATCGCCGGGGAGCATGGCATGTTGCATCTGACCGTTGATCGTGACGACCACAGCCAGCCCGGAATTGTTGAGATTGCCGCCCGCCATGTAGGCACGGGGACGGCACTGGATAATCGCGACGTTGCCGCCGATGACGCCGGGCAAGGCTGCGGGGAAGACATGGACGTTCCCATTCCTCGCCGCGCCTACAGCGTTCAGAATATTATTCGCCGCCACGCCTCGGACCTGGTTCGGCACCACCCAGTCCCGGTCGATCAGCGCGCCCCGGTTCGCCGACATCATCGGCATCGAATAGTGGTCCCAATGGAAGTGGGTCAGGATCACCGGGGGACTATGCGCCAGGCAAGGGCCAGGATTGATGACCTCCACGTTCCCCAATCCGTTGGGGGGCGGCAGGCTGCCCAAGTTTCGATGCATCGGAAGGCCGACGTCCACGTAGGCCTGCGGAACGCCGTTGGCGTCGTAGATGAGGTTGCACGAGGCTTGGCCAACATCCATCACGCCGATCTCGCGGACCGCCATGGCGGCCAGCATCGCTTGGATCTTGGCGTAGGAGAATTTTCCGACCGGTCTAAACCGGCGGGAGAGCCGGAGCGCATCGCGTCGCTTGGCCCGGAGGCCGCGGGCGCTGAGTTTTTGGACCTTCGGCGCCCAGGTCGGCGGCGCCCGGCTTGCCCCGACCCCGCCCTTGCCGAGCGTGATGATGTACCAGCCCCCCGGGACGACCTCGGGGACCGGGGTCGATAGCGCATCAGCGATGTGGTCCGGCCTGGCGTCGTCGAAGATCAGCAGGGTGACAGGCCCATCCGGCGGCGGCGTCCGGGACTTATCGCTTTGGGCGAGGACGGCGGATTCCATCCATTCTAGAGGAACCAGGTCGAACTGCACCGACCACAGTGTCTCCCCGCTCCTGGCGGACACGACATCCTCAATATCGGCGAGGAAGCCGTAATATGTGTCCGTTGGAGAATCGGGCGTGTCGAAGACCTTTCCACGGTTTGCAATGACGCCGAACGTGTGGGTCAGCCCTGACGGGATGGCGGCCATTCGCAGTCCCCCACATCATTTCACGGGATGGAACCGAGGACCGCCGCCTCAAGCGGCCCCCGGCGACCGAGCCGCGGCTGCGCCCCGGAGCACGCAGCCGCCATGTCAGGATTCTGCGATCTTGGTCATGTCGCTGCCCACCGGCACCAGCATGCTCACCGGCATGTCCATCAGCTCAAAGGTGGTCGGATGCAGCGCGTGGTGGTTGGGAAACACCTCGGCGGCCGGTCGGGCGAAGGCCGAGAAGGCGTGTCCGCCCGGTCTGGTTTCCTTGATGGAAGCGCTCATCGACACGCTGAAGTTCTTGCCAGGGGGCAGTCCGTTGTCGGTGTAGGAATACGAGATCGGAGAGGTCCAGCCCGCCGGAACCACGTACTCCAGAACCACGCCGAACTGGTCCGACTTGGTCACCGTCGTCGGCGGCAGGTGGATGTAGGTGCCGTCCGGCAGGGGCGTGCCGCAGGAAAACGACACTTGTGAACCGATCGGGCAGTCGATGCAGGTGACTGCGAATATGATCTTCGCAGGCGTCGCGGAGGCCGGATAGGTCGTGTATTTCGTGAAGGTCGGCTGACCGACGCTCGTAAACTGCACATTGTGCCAGCCCGTACCGCCGGTAGCGCCGACCCAGGCCGCCAGATCGTCCAGAGAGGTGATCGCGGCCGGTTTCTGACTCTCGAACGGATAGGCGGCGGTCGAGATAAAGCCGACGAGGCAGAAGTGTTCGCTGGTGAAGTCCGGCTTCCAGATAAGGGGGTCGGTGGTCACCGCGATCCCGCCCGGCGGGATGGCTTCGATCTTGCTCACCGTCTCGCCCCGCGCCGTCTGCATAGCGTTGTCCAACCACTGTTGGGGGTAGAGGAACAGGGACGACGGAGCGTAAAAGATGCGCGCCTCGGCCGAAACGGCTGTCGCGCCCAAGTTCTGGCCACGCAGGTAGAAGTAATTCGTCGCCTTGAAGACGGCCGGCTTGGTTGGATCCGTGGCGTAGCTGGCCGGGGACGTGAATACAGCCGTGGGATTCTGGACCGGCGCGGCTCCGGCCGAGATCAGGTCGGGGCTCGCGGTCCACCCGCCCGTTCGGGGCAACAACCCCTGATCCTGTAAGTTTTGACGCAATAGCACGCCATTATACTGTGCCATGTTTCGCTCCTCCAAGCGTTAACTCACAGACGTTAGGGCACAGACCGTCATTCTCCTGCAATATACAGGAAATTACTGCCGACCTTTTTGCCCGCAACAAGACGCGCTCGCGCCATAAATCGCGCGATTTGTGATTGGTTCATGTGCCGGTTACCTGTTCGCCCTTCAAAAATGCGAACTCTCTGAACCCGACATCTTATCGTTATCCGAATTTTCCGGGGACGCAATACACCTTAAGGATAATTTTTTCCTTTAATCAACCTGGGGTAATGTTGACGTGCGAGATTCAGGTCCCAGACACCGAGCAGCGGACCTCATCCGCCGAGGCCGGCAAGACGGACACCTCAATCATCAATCGCTGAATGTCGCCGCCCATGACGTCGGCGATCTTCTTCGACCCGAGCAGCGGCTTGATGTGCCGCGCAACCCGGATCCGGGCCGCTCGGAGCGTCATCTCCGTCTTCGTGGCCACACCTTGCGCGAGATAGAGATCGCCAAGCCCGTCTCGCCCTTCTGGCGATTTGGTCAACGGTCACCAAACGGGAGCAAATCGGAGGATAAGCGGCAACTACCTGCATCCCCTTTCCCACAAAATACCTAACAATCAGACGCTTGGGTAACGAAAGGCAACACCGGTGAACCCTAGGGTTCGAGCTCGATGTCCCAGTAGAGGTAGTCGAGCCAGCTCTGGTGCAGGAAGTGGGGCGGGAAGCGGCGGCCGGCTTCCTGCAGTTCCCAGGCGTTGGGCTGGTGAGCGGCGCGGCGCAGCAGGGGCATTCCCGCCTGCTGCGGCGTGCGGCCGCCCTTTCGCAGATTGCAGGGGCCGCAGGCGGCGACGATGTTCTGCCAGGTGGTGCGGCCGCCGCGCGAGCGGGGGATGACGTGGTCGAAGGTCAGTTCCTGGGCTAGGCCGGTCTCGCCGCAATACTGGCAGGCGAAGCCGTCGCGCAGGAAGACGTTGAAGCGGGTGAAGGCGGGCTTGCGGTCCTGATCGACGTAGGATTTCAGCGAGATGACGCTGGGCAGTTGCATCTCCATCGACGGGCTGCGCACCACCTTGTCATAGGTGGCGACCACGTCGACGCGTTCCTGCCAGACGGCCTTGACCACTTCTTCCCAGGGCCAGATCGACAGCGGGTAATAGGACAAAGGGCGAAAATCGGCGTTCAGCACCAGGGCGGGCCAGCCGGACGGGGGGCGGGACAGGACCTGCATCAGGCCCTCCCGCGCATACGGGGGGAGATCAAAGCGACAGGAGTGAGGACACGTCTCCTTCCCTAGTCTTACCCAAAGAAGACTACGCCCGATTCCCGCTCATCGCCATGACCGGTATGCAGCGTTTTCGTGACGCGGCCTCAGCCTCGCGCCGGCGCGCTGGGGAAGGCCGGCAGGCTCCATCCCCTCAAGAGGGCGCCGGCCCGCAGGGCGAAGCCCGCCGCCACCGCCACGCCCACCGCCGGCCAAGTCGGAACCGTCATCGCCTTCAGCACCACGAACAGCCCGCCTGACAGCAGGGCGGCGGTGATGTTCAGTTCGCGCCGCAGCAGGATCGACGGCTGGCCGGCCAGCACGTCGCGCACGACCCCGCCGAAACAGGCCGTCAGCACGCCCATGACGATGCAGATCAGCGGCGCCACGCCATAGGAGCCCGCCTTGGCCGCCCCCATGACGCCGTAGGCCGCCAGCCCGACCGCGTCCAGCCACAGCAGGGCCCGGAAACGCCACGTCCGCGCCCCCAGCACCCAGAAGGCCGCCGCCGCCAGCAGGCAGACGGCGATATAGCGCCAGTCCTGCACCCAGAAGACCGGCGCTCCGATCAGCAGATCGCGCAGCGTCCCGCCGCCGACCCCGGTGATGGCGCCGAAAAAGGCGAAGGTCACCAGATCGTGCTTCTCGCGCGCGGCGGCCAGTGCCCCGGTGGCGGCGAAGACAGCCACCCCCGCAAAGTCCAGCAGCGGCAGGACGGTCTCGGGCCGGGTCAGGTCGGCGTTCGTCAGCGGATTCAAATCGACAGGTCCTCCAGCGCGATATCGCCGCGCTTCACCGCCCCATACCATCCCCAGAGCAGATGCGCCGCCACCCCGCGATGCGGTCGCCAGATTTCCGCCCGGGCATAGGCCTGTTTCTCGTTCGGCCGAGCCTCGACCGCATCGGCCCAGCGCATCGCCTCCTGCAGGGCCACGTCGCCGCCGGGAAAGACGTCGAGGCGCCCCTCGCAGAACATCAGGAAGGTCTCGGCCGTCCACTTGCCGACCCCCTTGATGGCGACCAGGGCGGCGACGGCCTCGGCGTCGTCCAGCCGCTCCAGATGATCAAAGTCGATTCGGCCCTCGGCATGGGCCAGGGCGATCTCGTGGCCGTATTTGGCCTTCTGCCCCGACAGGCCGAAGGTGCGCAGCGTCTCCACATCCAGCGCCAGCACGGCGTCCGGCGTCACCGTCCCGCCCAGCCCCTCGACCGTCCGTTTCCAGATCGAGGCGGCGGCGGCGACCGAGACCTGCTGCTCGACGATCATGCGGAACAGCCCCTCGTATCCGCCGGGCCGCAGCCGCCACTCGAATACCGGCGTCTGGACGTGCGCCCGCGCCAACGCCGGATCGGCGGCGGCCAGGGTCTCGCGGGCGGCGGCGATGGACGGGGCGGACGGGGCGATGGCCATGATGTCTGTATCGACAGGGATAAGGCGCCGCTCTAGCGTGGCGGCCAATGGATACTCTGGACGAACTTCTTCACCCGATCACCCCCGATCGTTTCTTCGCCGAGTTTCACGGCCGAAAACCGCTGCACATTTCCGCAGGCGACGGGGCGGCGAAGCGCGAACTGCTGGATTGGACCGGCTTCAACGCCCTGTTGAACCAGTCGTCGATCTGGACCGCGCAGAGCCTCAAACTGGTCCGCGACGCCGTCGCCGTATCGCCCGATCAATATTGCCGCCCCGTCCAGACCCAGTCCGGCTCGGTGATGCGTCCAGACCCCGGCAAGGTCGCAGTCCTCCTGGCTACGGGAGCCAGCGTCATCGCCGGCGATGCGCAGGAACTGACCCCGCCACTGGCGAACGCCGCAGCCATGCTGGGCCGCGCCTTCGCCGCCGCCGTCGGGGTCAACCTGTACTGCTCGTTCAAGGGCGTCCAGGCCTTCGGAACCCACTACGACCTGCACGACGTCTTCGCCCTTCAGGTCGAGGGCGAGAAGGTCTGGCGTCTGTATGAGAACCGGGCCGCGGCGCCCGTCGACTTCCTGCCCGACACGCCCGAGACCCGCCGCTGGCTGGAACAGAGCCGGGGGCAAGTCATAACCGAGGTGCGGATGCGGCCCGGCGACGTCCTGTATCTTCCGCGCGGTTGGTATCACGACGCCCTGGCCCAGGACGGCGCCTCGCTGCACGTCACCTTCTCCGTCACGCCCCTCTACGGGCGAATCGTCTTCTCGCTGCTGGAGCAGGCGGCGATGCAGGACCCGGCTTTCCGCGCCTTCATGCCGCCCGCGGACAAGGACGACGGCCGGGCGCTGCAGGCTCACCTTGCCGACCTCGGTCAACGCCTGGCTCGGCTGGCGGCCCTGCCTGATTTTCGGGACGAGGTGGCGATGACGCAGGAACGACTGGTCCCCCGCCCGGCGCGCTTCGCCCTGCCACAGCCGTTGACGCTGACAGCGTACCGACCCTCAGGCCTGCAAGGGCCCGCCTTCGCCGGTCCCGTGGCCCACGCGATGCACTGGGCCCTGTCCCAGCCGGATTTCGCGCTGGAGGAATTGATCGCCCAATTCGATTTCGTGGCGGAAGCCGACATCCGCGCCGCCGTCGAACAGGCCGAGAAGGCCGGCGCCCTCAAGCGGTTCTGACCCGCCCATGTTCGCCACCCGCTTCGCCCCCTCGCCCACCGGCCGCCTGCACCGGGGCCACGCCTTCTCGGCCCTGACCGCCTGGACGGCGGCCAAGGCGGCGGGCGGACGGTTCGTGCTGCGGATCGAGGACATCGACCCCACCCGCTGCAAGCCGGAGTTCGAGGCGGCCATCTTCGAGGACCTAGCCTGGCTGGGGCTGGACTGGGAGACGCCGGTGCGGCGCCAGTCCGAGCATCTGGCCGACTACGCCGCCGTCATCGACGCCCTGAACATGCGCGGCCTGCTGTACCGCTGCTTCCGCACCCGCAAGGACATCCTCGACGCCATCGGCGACGCCCCGCACGGCCCCGCCGAAGCCGTCCGACCTGGCCCGCACGCACCCGACGAAGAAGCCCGCCTGCTGACCGAGGGGCGTCCCTACGCCTGGCGGCTGTCGCTGGACCGGGCGCATGAAGCCTTGGGCGAGGCCGCCTGGAACGCCCTGTCCTTCGTCGAGGAAGGCTGCGGCCCCGATGGCGAGACCGGCCTGATCCGCGCCCGACCCGAGACGGCGGGCGACGTGGTGCTGGCCCGCAAGGACGCCGGGACCGCCTATCACCTGGCGGTCGCCCACGACGACGCCCTGCAAGGCGTCACCCACGTCATCCGCGGCCTGGACCTGTTCGAGGCGACCCATATCCAGCGGCTGATCCAGGCCCTGATGGGCTGGCCCGCCCCCGTCTATCGCCACCACCGTCTGCTGCTCGGCCCCGACGGCCGCCGCTACGCCAAGCGCGACCGGTCGGTGACCCTGGCCGAGCTTCGCGCCGCCGGCCTGTCAGCAGAGGCGCTTCGGGCCGAGCTGGGGTTCTGAACGGAGGCGACGCCGCCTCGTCGCACTCAAGTAGGGCGACCGCCCGATAGCGCCCAAAAATGCCGCTCAAGCAGCGCGGCTCCGCGAGCCGCGCGTTAGCGCCCTTCTCTTCCCAGAATAAAGAAAGGCGCGGAACCGGCAGGTTCCGCGCCTTTCGATCGTCTGAACCCGAAGCGGGTTCGTCGGCCTTAGAGAACCTTGAGTTCCACTGCCGAGGTCTTGCCGCGCTGGTTTTCCAGCTCGTATTCGACCTTGGAGTTTTCATCGAGGCCTTGCAGGCCAGCTTTTTGAACAGCGGTGACGTGGACGAAAACGTCCGAGCCGCCGTCGTCGGGCTGAATGAAGCCATAGCCCTTGGTGGGGTTGAACCACTTGACCGTGCCGGTCGCCATCTTAGCGTCTCCGTAAACGCGCTTTGCCAGGCGGATTTCCATGCAGGAGAATCCGTCAGCCCATCTGGACAAGCTCGTTCAGGCGAAGGAGCGAGACGCGGGTTTGGACCCCGCGCAAAATCCGGACTGCGCCACTTTGTCACCCGACTATCCACAGCGCGTCAACTGGAAAGCGAAACGCCCGACGCCGCCGGTTGGTTAAAGTCGAACGCGGGTCGAAAAGCCACGGTCCGCGAAGCGACGCGCGAACCGTGGGGCGTCGTGGGCTGGCGCGCGCGTTAAAATAGCCGCAAGCTCTTCCCGTTACGACGGCAAAGGACGACCCCGATGGCCAAGGACAACTACGCCGACACGCTGGAAGCCTTGCAGATTCAGTTGGTCGAGACCCAGGCCTGGGCCATCGATCAGGGCCTGAAGATCGTGATCGTGTTCGAGGGTCGCGACGCCGCCGGCAAGGACGGCGCGATCAAGCGGATGACGGAATACATGGCCCCGCGCCAGACGCGCGTCGTCGCCCTGCCCAAGCCCAGCGACCGCGAACTGACCCAGTGGTATTTCCAGCGCTACGCCGCCCACCTGCCCGCGGCGGGCGAGACGGTCTTCTTCAACCGCTCCTGGTACAATCGCGCCGGAGTCGAGCCGGTGATGGGCTTCTGCACCCCCGCGCAGCACGAACGCTTCCTGCACGACGCGCCGCATTTCGAGCGGATGCTGACCCAGTCCGGCACGACCCTGATCAAGCTGTGGCTGGACATTTCGCGCGATGAGCAATCTCGCCGACTGGAGGAACGCACCACCCATCCGCTGAAGCGTTTCAAGGTCTCGCCGCTGGACGCCGAGGCCCAGAAGCACTGGAGCGACTATTCCGCCGCACGCGACCAGATGCTGGAACGCACCCATTTCGACTATGCGCCCTGGACGGTGGTCGCCACCGACGACAAGAAGAAGGCTCGGCTGAACATCATCCGCCACGTCCTGCACCAGCTGAACTGTCCGGGGCTGGAAGCCAAGAAGGCCGATTCCGACATCGTCTTCAGCGCCGACAAGGCCAAGGGCCGGCTGGCGAAATAGGCCCGCCGAACAGACGGCGGCCCTCGGCCTTGCCGCGGCCCCTGCCCTCAGGGCTCCGAACCGCCCAGGGCTTCAGAGGCCTCAAGGCCCGGTGTCGAGGGTCGGCGGACCGCCTTCGCCGTCGCGGGCCGCACCCCCAGCAGCAGGCCCAGCCAGCCCAGACGGCGCGCGATCTCATAGGTCGCGAAACAGCCCAGGAAGGTTCCCGCGATCAGCAGCCCCGCCTCCAGCGGTTGCGGCAGGCCGAACGGGGCCAGGTGGTGGGCGGCGACGACGATGATCGTCTGGTGCACGATGTAGAAGGGGAAGACCCCGACCGTCAGGTAGCGCAACAGTGGCCCGCCCCGGTTCAGATAGCGCGCGCCATAGCCCAGGATGGCGACGATGAAGGCCCATTGGTCGGCGGCGTAAACCAGACGCATGGCGGTCTTCAGGGCCTCGGGCGGCACGGCGTCGTCGGCGCGGAACGTCCAGGCGTAGAACGCCCACCCCGCCCAGGCGACGACCGCCAGGATCAGGGCCGGTCGGCGCAGCCGCTCATAGCCCGCCTTCAGGACGTCCGACCGGGCGCTGAGAAAACCGAACAGGAAGGCGCTGAACGACAGGGCGTGGTTGTACCAGTCGTCGACCAGGGCGTGGGTGACGGGGAAGGCCGGCGCCAACGCCCAGCGGATCAGGGCCAGCCAGACGATGGGCCAGATCAGCAGCCCCCAGCCCTTGAGCACGCGCTCCAGGCCCGACTGCAGGGCGGGCAGCAGACGCTGACCCAGCATCAGCAGGCTCGCCAGCGCCAGGCTATAGATCAGCAGATAGGCGACGAACCACATGTGGTTCCACGTCGGCGTGATCAGACAGCCGTCGGCGTCGCACCAGCCGCCCGAAGCGGTGGCGTATTTCAGCCAGAAGCCGGCCAGCCACGGCGAATGCGCCGGATCGGCGACGCCCAGCCCCCGCGCGGCCTCGACCACTTCGTAATAGCTCTGGGGCGGCACGATCACGAACATGGCGAAGACCAGCGGCGGCAGCAGCCGCAACGTCCGCGACCCGGCGAAGCGACGGGCGCTTCCCTCCCCCTGCCGCGCGAAGCCGTCGAACAGGAAGCGCGTCGCCGCCCCGGACACCACGAACAGCAGGGTCAGCCGCCAGGGGTTGGTCAGTTGCATCAGAGGCTCCAGCGCCTCGACCGGATGGGGGCTGTTCACATGCCAGTCCCATGGCACGTAGAACATGCCGACATGGTAGAGGATCAGCAGCATGAAGGCGCCGACGCGGATCCAATCCAGATCATGGCGGCGCGGCGGCGGTGGGGACGGGAGAGCGGGCATGGGGACGACCTCTGATGAATGAAAATGCGGGGTCAGGGCTCTCATTTCGGCCCGCAGAGCCGCAACCGGCGCGGGCCGGACGGAGGCCTCGCGGGGCCGGGCGAACGGGGCCTGGGACGAACGGCGACGCCTCGGGGGCGAATGGCGCGCGCGTCCATCTGACGAGCGCTGACCGGCACGACCTGATCGTCGGCTGGACGATCATTCTCGGCATCACGGCCGCCTTCATGGTGGTCAACGCCATGACGGTGCTGACCGATTCCCCGTCTCTGCGGCTCTGGGCGCCCTGGGTGTGGGAGGGCACCAGCGCAGCGGCGCTGGCCCTGCTGATCTGGCTGCCCTGGCTGGCCGCCGCCGTCGCTCCGCCGTCCATGCTGGACGACGGCTGGCGCGGACGCGGCCGGTTCGTCGCCGTCCACCTGGGCGTCGCCGCCCTCTACAGCCTGCTGCACGTCGGCCTGATGGTGGCCATGCGCCACGGCGTCTATGCGGCCCTGGGCGAGACCTACGACTATGGCCCGCCGGTCGAGCGGTTCGTCTATGAGCTCCGCAAGGACCTGCTCAGCTACGCCCTGTTCGTCGGCGTCTTCTGGGCCGTACGCAGCCTGCGCGAGGCGCGCGAGACCCCGGTGCGGCCCGTCAGCTTCGACATCCGCGACGGCGCCCGTCTGATCCGCGCGCCGCTCGACGACATCCTGGCCGCCACCTCGGCCGGCAACTACGTCGAGTTCATCCTGGCCGACGGCCGCCGCCCGCTGATGCGCGCCACCCTGGCCGCCGTCGAGGTGGAACTGGAGCGCTGCGGCTTCGTGCGCACGCACCGCTCCTGGTTGATCAACGCCGCGCGGATGAGCGGCCTGCGCCCCGAAGGCTCCGGCGACTGGACCGTCGAACTGGGATCGCTGGAGGCGCCGCTGTCGCGCCGCTATACGCCAGCGCTGGACCGGCTGAGAGCCGAGGGTCTAAGACCCCAGGCATGAACATCACCGCCCCGCTTCCCGACGCCGCCCGCCAGAACTGGGTGGACCGCTACGCCCCCGAAGCGCTGAAGCCGTGGCTGAAGCTGGGCCGGTTCGACCGCCCCATCGGCATCTGGCTGCTGCTGCTGCCCGGCTGGCAGGGGATCATGCTGGCCCTGAACCAGTACGACCGGCCCTTCGGCGGCTATGAGCTGTGGCTGGTGGCGGGCTTCGCCATAGGCGCTGCGCTGATGCGCGGCGCGGGCTGCGCGGTGAACGACATCGCCGACCGCGACTTCGACGCCCAGGTGGCCCGCACTGCCCTGCGCCCTATTCCTGCGGGCCAGATCAGCGTCAAGCAGGCCTGGGCCTTCGTGGCGGGTCTGTGCCTGATCAGCCTGTGCATCCTGCTGACCATGAACCTCATGTCCGTCCTGCTCGGCGCCCTGTCGCTGGGTCTGGTCGCGGCCTATCCCTTCATGAAGCGCATCACCTGGTGGCCCCAGGCCTGGCTGGGCCTGACCTTCAACTGGGGCGCCCTGCTGGGCTTCGCGGCGGCGACCGGGGGTCTGTTCGCCCTGGGCTGGCTCTATGTGCTGGACGTCCGCGCCAGCGGCGACGCCTACTGGATGGCCGAGGGCCTGAACCGCATGGGGCACCTCGCCCTGTCGGCGGGGCTTCTCTATGCGGGCGGCGTCTTCTGGACCCTCGGCTACGACACCATCTACGCGCTGCAGGACATCGAGGACGACGTCATGGCCGGGGTCAAATCCTCGGCCCGGCGTCTGGGGTCGCAGGTCAAGCCGGGCGTGGCCGTCTTCTACGTCCTGGCCGTGCTTCTGGCGGGCGCGGCGGGCGTCGCCGCCGGTCTGGGACCGATCTTCTACGCGGGTCTGGTCCTCTACGCCCTGCATCTGGCCTGGCAGGTGAAGGCCCTGAAACCCGAGGACGGCGTCCTGTGCCTGCGCCTGTTCAAATCAAATCGTGAAGCTGGATTGATCCTTCTGGCCGCGATCGCGTTCAACGGCCTAGCTTTCTGATCGCACCCTCCCCCAAGGAACCTCGAATGACCTCGTACCGCCTCCGCGTTCTCCTCCTGACCGCCGCCGTCGCTGCGACCCTGGGCGCCTGCCAGCGCGCCGAGAAGACCGCGCCCGAGGCCCCGAAGGCCGCCGCGGAGGCCACCGCTGCCGGCCCGCTGAAATACGAAAGCGTCACCCCCTACGCCAAGGTCAGCCTGACCCTGCCCGAAGCGATCAAGACCCAGCCCGAGCTCTACGCCGGCCTTTATCGTCAGGAAGTCGCCGACCTCGGCAAGTACGCCGAGGGCGCCCAGGCCGACCGCACCGAGGCCGGCGGCGACAGCGCCATGGGGCCGTATGAGAAGACCATCGTCTATGGCGACCCGGTCCAGACCGGCCGCCTGTTCAGCGCCATGCGCACCGACTTCGACTATTCGGGCGGCGCCCACCCCAACACGGTGGCCACGGCCCTGTTGTGGGACAAGACCGAGAAGCGCCGCATCGCCCCCGCCGACCTCTTCGCCAAGGGCGCCGACCTGAGCGCGCTGGAACGCAGCCTGTGCGCCGCCGTCAACACCGCCAAGAAGGCCCGCCCCGGCGCCCAACCGGTCAAGGTCGGCGGCGACACCTGGAGCTGCCCCAAGCTGAAGGACGTGGCCGTGGTCCTCGCCCCCGGCGCCACGGCAGGCAAGGCCGGCGGCCTGACCTTCCTGCTCGACGCCTATGCGGTCGGCCCCTACGTCGAGGGGGCCTACTACCTCACCCTGCCCGCCTCGGCCTTCCAGACCCTGCTCGCCCCGGCCTACGCCGCCGAGTTCGCCGGCCAGCCGCTCAAGACCGGCGACGTGACCGAGGACCTGCGGCCGAAGTAAGCCAACAGCACGTCCCTGATCCTCCCCCGTTCACGGGGGAGGGGGACCATGCGCAGCATGGTGGAGGGGGCGGAAACAGGCTGGCGCTCGACAGCATGAGGGCGGCGCGTGCCTCTCGCCCCCTCCACCCCGCCGGCTGCGCCGTCGCGGTCCCCCTCCCCCGCTGCGCGTGGGAGGATCGCTCTACTTTCCGTCCGCCAGGAACTCATTCACCAGGGCCTCCAGCCGCGCCGGCTGGTCGGTCATGATGAAGTGCCGGGTATCGTCCACCCGGACCAGCTTCACCCCCGGCAGGCCCGCATATTCGCGGCTCCACAGGGCGTCGGCCCCGGCGGCGGGCGCCCCGCCGTTCGCGTCCGAGGCATAGACGGCCCAGACCGGCGTGGTCATGGCGGCCAGACCGGGCCGCACGTCGGTGGTCATCACCTCGCGGATGGCCGAGGCCATGGCGTGGCGGTCCGACGCCATCGACCATTCGACCATGGCCGGACGCGCCGCCTCGGTCTTCATCATGCCGACCGCTGTCTGTTCCTGCTGCTGGCGGAAGGCGGTCTCGTCCGCGCCGAGGATCGCCGCCGCCGCCTGATCGGCGAAGGGCCGGGCGTTTTCCGCATTTACCTGCGGCCCGAACATGGCGCTGAAGAAGGGCAGACTGTCGACGCTCATCACCCGCCCGACCGCCTCGGGGTATTGCTGCGCCAGCATCAGGGCGCTGAAGCCCCCCATGGAATGGCCGATGATCGCGGGCCGGTTCAGCGTCGCCGCATAGCGGGCCAGTTCATCGACCGCCGGCTGGACGAAGGCCCCGTCGCCATGCCTCCACGGCTCCCCGGCGAAGCCCGCCAGTTGCACCAGATGCACCCGGTGCGTCGCCGCCAGCCGCTGCGCCAGCGGTCGCCACGCCTCCCGCGAGGAAGCGAAACCCGGGATCAGGATGACGTCGGGGCCTTGCCCGATCACCTCGACCGACAACCGGTCGGAGGTAAAGGCGGGGGCTTCCAGACGCGCCCGTTCAGCATGGGCGGTCGAGAAGACGTTGCCGGCGGCCAGGGTGACAACCGAGGCCAGCAGGAGGGCGCGCAGGGTCCTGGACGAAGAAGCAGAATTGAACATGACGTTTCCTTTCAGGTCTTCAGAAAAGCCCCTCTCTCCACCGTCATACTCGGGCTTGACGCGAGGATCGGGTTGTCCGTCTGCGCGACCTCAGCAATGCAGAGCGCGCGGCTAGGCTCGATCCTCGGGTCAAGCCCGAGGATGACGGCGGAAAGCAAAGGCGGAAATGTAAGGTTAAGCTGACAGATACTTCAGCCGTGCGGGTTCTCGAAAACCTCTTCCACCGGCCGCGCGAACAGGGCGGCGATACGGTAGGCGAGGTCCAACGAGGGGTCGTGCTTCTCGGTCTCCAGGGCGTTGACGGCCTGACGCGAGACCCCCAGCGCCTGCCCCAGCTGTTCCTGGGTCCAGTTGCGCTCGACGCGCAGCAGTTTCAGCTTGTTCTTCATCAGTTCGACGATCGGATGAAGACTGCGACCGCTCCAAAAGCGCCCCAGAACAGCGGCACGATCAGCCAGCCCTCGGCGTGGGGCGCTCCGGCGAAGTTCTCGGCGAAGCCCCAGAAGGTGAACAGCGCCATGGCGATGCCGGAGGCGACGATGAACTGCTTGGCGGTGACGGCGCGGACGAACTCGTCACTGTCGCGCATGAAGCTGAGCACCGCCCAGATCTGACCGGCGATCGGCGCGGCGACCGCCAGGGCCAGAAGCCAGGCCGCCGCACGGCCCATGACGCCATCAAAGACGTCGGTCGTCATCATCGCCACGCAGATCGCCACATAGGGAACCATGAAGGCGAGGGTCCGCAGTCGGTAACGCCGGGCGGCGGAGGTTTGGACATTTGGCGGGCAGTTCGTCATGACAGGCGCTCCTGACTGAATGTAAGGCCTACCTTACATGATCAATATGTCATGTCAACCTGACCTTTCGTCAGGCCAGCCTGACGCAGCGGCCTCGCCGTCATCCCACGTCCGCCGACCTGATCTGCGCCGGCGACGTCTTCTATGAAAAGCCCATGGCCGAGGCGGTGCTGGCTTGGCTGAAACGGGCGCGGGCCAACGGAACCCGCGTCATCGTCGGCGATCCGAGCCGCACCTACTTCCCCCGATCGGGTCTGACCCTGCTGGCGGAATACACGGTGCCGACGACGCGCGAACTGGAGGACCAGGAGGACAAGCGCTCGCGCGGCTGGTCGCTGGACCCGGGGGCCTGAACCGACCGAGCGGGCCGAGCGAAATGACGACCGTCAAGTCGTCCCTCGGACGCACGCGCTAGGCTGCGCGCCGAGAGGAGGCGAATGCCGATGACGCCCACGCCCGACCACGCGAATGCCTTTGATCAGGTCCGCGCCGCCCATCACCAGATCGGCAACAGCCTGCAGTCCGTGGCCTCCCTGCTGATGCTCCAGGCGCGCTCGGCCGACACGCCGGTCGCCGCCGCCCTCAATGAGGCGACCCGCCGCGTGCGGGTCATCATCCGCCTGCACCAACGCCTGCAAACGCATGAACAGGGGGTCGAGGTCCATCTGGATGAATTCCTCGCCGACATCTGCCGCGACGTCGCCGAGATCGACGGCCGCGAGGGGGCGAATCTGGTGCTGGACATGCGGCCTCTGACGGCGTCCGCCGGCCTGGCCTCCGCCCTCGGCCTGATCACCGCCGAACTGGTCGGCAACGCTTTCGAACACGGCCTGGCGGGGCGCAGCGGGACGGTCGACGTCCTGCTGGAGCCGACGCCCGAAGGGTGCCGTCTGGCCGTCAGCGACGACGGCGTGGGCTTTCCCGATGCGGCTCATCCCGAGGCCAACGCCGGTTTCGGCCTGTCGCTGATCGCCCGCATGGTGCGTGAGACCGGCGGCGCCCTGGCCGTCAAGGCGCGGGATCCCGGCGTACAGTTCGAGGTGCGCATGCCCGGCGCCCACCCGGCAATTGACGCCCTCGCCACCCGAACGGATTAGGCGCCTTCCCATAAGCACGCGCCCGGAATTTCGAGAGACCGGCGATCCATCCCATAGGACAGGGGTCGGGGGACAGGGATCGGGAATGCGAGGTCTTTCTATGATGGTTCACGCCCTGCCTTTCGCGGTCGCGCCGCGCCCTGCCTTGCGCCCCTATGGCGACATCGACGTCAGGCTGACCTACGGCGCGGACGAGCCGATCTATGTCGAGGGCGACGAGGCGACGTTCGTCTATGTCCTGCTCAGCGGCGCGGTGCGCACCATCCGCCATTCCTTGGAAGGCCGACGCCAGATCGGCGGCTTCTACTATCCCGGCGACCTGTTCGGGCTGGAGCCCGGCGCTCATCACCGGTTTTCCGCAGAGGCGCTGGGTCCGAGCGAGGCAGTCGCCTTCGGGCGCGGCGCCCAGTGGTCGGCCCTTCACCAGCATACCCTGACCCAGGCCGCCCTTCTGGAACTGGCCCGCACCCAGGATCACCTGGCCATGCTGGGCCGCCGCACCGCCCGCGAGAAGATCGCCAGCTTCCTGCTGGACGTCGCCGCCCGCAGCGCGACTGAGAACACGGCCCTGCTGATGAGTCGTCAGGACATCGCCGACTATCTGGGCCTGGCCATCGAGACAGTGTCGCGCGCCCTCGGCCAGTTTCAGAACGACGGCTGGGTGGCCTTTTCCTCCTGCCGCGAGTTCCACATCCTGAAGCGGTCGTCGCTGGAGCGGCTGGCCTCGCGCTGATCCCGTCTTGATCATCGTCAAACCGACCGGAGAACCGGAATCGATGCGGGCCGTTGTGTTCCCTGTCCCGATTGCGGAACCGCCATGCTTCGACCTGTCGTTCACATCGTCGATGACGATCCAGCCACGCGGTTGCTGCTGTGGGCGACGCTCGACGCGCGCGGACTGGACGCGCGACCCTATGGCTCGGCCGAGGCCTTTCTGGCGACGGAGGGCCGCATGACGAACGCCTGTCTCCTGACCGACATGCGGCTGCCGGGGCTGGACGGGCTGGCGTTGATCCATCATCTGACGGCGCGCGACGAGGCGCCGCTGCCCATCCTCGTCATCACCGCCTACGCCGACGTGCCCCTGGCGGTGGAGGCCGTGCGCGCGGGCGCCCTCGATGTCCTCGAAAAGCCCGTGACGCCCGAGCGCCTGATCGCCGCCGTCACGGGGGCGCTGGACAGCCGACGCGCGACGCCGCCTCCCCCGCCCGCGGCCCGGCTGGAGCGGCTTTCCGGGCGCGAACGCGAGGTCCTGCGCGGCGTGGCGGCGGGTCGCGGCAACAAGGTCATCGCCCAGGACCTGGGCATCAGCCCCCGCACCGTCGAAGTCTATCGCGCCCACCTGATGACCAAGACCGGAACCCATACGGTCGCCGACCTGCTGCGCCTCGCCCTGGCGGCCGGCTACTAGTCCGCTTCGCCCCAGCTGACGCGCTTCAGCGCCGCCAAGGCCCGTTCGCGCGCCGCGGCGTGATCGACGATCGGCCTGGGGTAGTCGACGCCCAGCCGCACCCCCGCCTCGGCCAGCACCGCCGACGGCGCGGTCCACGGCGCCTGCAGCCAGCGATCCGGCAGGCGCGCGATCTCGGGCGCCCAGCGGCGAACATAGCGACCCTCGGGATCGAATTTCTCGCCCTGCGCCACCGGATTGAAGATGCGGAAATAGGGGGCGGCGTCGGCCCCGGACCCGGCGACCCACTGCCAGTTCTGCACATTGCTGGCCAGGTCGGCGTCGGTCAGCGTGTCCCAGAACCAGGCCTCGCCTGCGCGCCAGTCGATCAGCAGATGCTTGATCAGGAAGGAGGCGACCACCATCCGCACCCGGTTGTGCATCGTCCCTGTCGCCCACAGCTGGCGCATCCCGGCGTCGACCAGCGGATAGCCGGTCCGTCCCGCCTTCCACGCCGCCAGAGCCTCGGGATCGTCGCGCCAGGCCATGGCGTCGTATTCCGGTCGGAAGGCGCGCTCTGGCAGATAGGGAAAGTGGTGCAGCAGGTGGGCCGAGAATTCCCGCCAGCCGATCTCGGCGACGAACTTCTCCGCCTCGGCAGAAGCGACGCGACCGGCGGCGGCGGCCCGCCGCACCGCCGTCACCGCCCGCCAAGGACCGATCTCGCCCCAGTGCAGATGCGCCGACAGGCCGCTGGTACCCGCCCGGTCGGGCCGGTCGCGGTCGACGGCGTAGGTCTTCAGCCCGCCCGCGACGAAGGCGTCCAGCGCCGCCCGCGCCCCCGCCTCGCCGGGCGTCCCGACAAAGCCGGTCGACCAGTCGGGTCGCGTCGGATGCAGGCCCCAGTCCTCGACCGCCTCGCCGGCCACGCCGTCCGGAACCGTGACGGTCTCGGGCGCATTGAGCGCCGCCGGCGCCTCGGCCGTCGCCAGCAGGGCCTTCAGAAAGGGCGTGAACACCTTGTAGGGCTGGCCCGATCCGTTCAGCACCGCTCCCGGTCGGCACAGCAGCGTCGCGTTGAAGCCCCGGCATTCGATCCCGTCGGCCTTCAGGCCGTGGGCGATGTCGGCGTCGCGGGCGAAGGCCTCGGGCTCGAACAGGCGGTTCATGAAGACCTGCGCGGCGCCCGTCTCGGCGATCAGCCGACGCAGTTCGGCCTCGGCGTCGCCGCGCCGCAGGATCAACCGCCCCCCGCGCGTCCTCAGGTCGGCGTCCAGCGCCCGCAGCGACCGGTCCAGCCACCAGCGCGAGGCCCCGCCGATGGGCCGCCCCTCCAGCCGCTCGTCCAGGACATAGACCGGCAGCACCGGCCGACCCGTCGCCACGGCGTGGTGCAGCGCGGGGTTGTCGGTCAGCCGCAGATCGCGGCGGAACCACAGGATGACGGGCGGAGAGGCGGGCAAGAGGCGGTCCTGACGCTGGGCGACCGGAATACGGTCCCGCCTCCCTGCTGGATCAGGCGTCGCGCGGCAAGACCGTCAGCACCCGGGCGATGAACTGGTGGAAGGATTCCATATAGTCGCGCAGGAACTTCTCCGTCTCGGGCACGGTGATGTTTCCGGCGTCGTCGACCAGGCCCGGCGTGAACTGGATATAGGCCTCTGGCGCGTTCATCTGCGGGGCCTGCAGGAAGCCCATGACGCTCCGCAGGCTCTGCTGGGCGACGGCCGTGCCGATGGCGCCCGGCGAGCTTCCGATCACCGCCGTCGGCTTGTTGGCGAAACTGTTGGTTCCATAGGGGCGGCTGGCCCAATCGATGGCGTTTTTCAGCCCGCCGGGGATGGAGCGGTTGTATTCCGGCGTCACGAACAGGATGGCGTCGGAGCCCTTGATCGCCGCCTTGAAGTCATTCGCCACGGCCGGATAGTCGGCGTCGTAATCGTAGGAATAGAGCGGCAGGTCCTTGAACGAAATCTCGTGGAATTTCAGCTTCTCGGGCGCGACCTTGATCAGGGCCTGGGCCAGTTTCCGGTTGATCGAGCCCTTGGCCAGGCTGCCGATGATGTAGCCGACGTTGTAGGTGGTCATGACGCGCATCCTGCTGGGAGAGACGACGCCGACCGCCGCCTCCGAAGAAATGCTTCGTCAGGCGCGCGGGTTCCGCCTCAGACCGTGACCGCGCGCGCCGTCCGCCCCGCCTCGCCGAAGACCCGCAGATAGCGCTCGATCTCGGCCCGGTCGCCGGTGGCCTTCTCGACGTTGTCCGACAGCTTGACCGCCGAACGCCCCGCCGCGCGCGTCACCTTGCAGACCAGGGAGATGGGCGTCAGCTCGGGCATGGGCGCGGGGGCGCAGTCGCGGAAGTCGTTGGTCAGATTGGTGCCCCAGCCGAAGCTGGTCCGCACCCGCCCCTTGAAGTGGGCGTGAGCCGCCTCGATCCCGTCCACATCCAGCCCGTCGGCCAGCACCAGCAGCCGCTCGCGCGGGTCGCGCCCCTGGGACGCCCACCAGTTCAGGATCTCCTCTCCGCCCTCGATCGGCGGCGCGGAGTCAGGACGAAAGCCCTTCCAGTCGGCCAGCCAGTTGGGCGCGTCGGCCAGGAAGGCTCTTGTCCCGAACGCGTCGGGCAGGGCCACCAGCAGATTGCCGTCATAGGCCCCCCGCCATTCCTCCAGCACCTGATAGGGCGCACGGCGCAGGGCCGCGTCGTCGTCCCCCGCCAGGGCCGCCAGCACCATGGGCAGTTCATGGCCGTTGGTGCCAATGGCCTCCAGGTCGTTGTTCATGGCCAGCAGGACGTTGGACGTGCCGATGAAGGCCGAGCCCAGCCCCTCCTTCAGCGCCTCGACGCACCAGCCCTGCCACAGGAAGCCGTGCCGCCGCCGCGTGCCGAAGTCCGACAGGGACAGGCCGTCCAGCGTCCTCAGACGCTCGACCTTGCCCCAAAGTTTCGTCTTGGCGCGGGCATAGAGAACGTCCAGCTCGAACCGACCCAGGCGGCGCAGCGCCCGACGGCTGCGCAACTCGTTGAGAATCGCCAGCGCCGGGATCTCCCACAGCGTGACCTCGGCCCAGGTCCCTGCGAACTCCAGCCGGAACTGGCCGTCCGCGCCGCGCGCCAAGTCGTATTCCGGCAGGCGGTAATCGGCCAGCCAGGCCAGGAAGTCGGGGCTGAAGATCGACTTCTTGCCGTAAAAGGTGTTGCCGCCCAACCAGATCAGTTCGCGGTTCGAGAACCGCAGCGTCCGCGCATGATCCAGCTGCGCCCGCAGTTCGCCCTCGTCCACCTCCTCGGCCAGCCGCACGCCGGTCGTGCGGTTGATGACCGAGAAGGTCACCGGCACGTCGCGATGCCGCCGCCAGATCAGCTGCAGCATCAGCAGCTTGTAGAAGTCGGTGTCCAGCAGGCTGCGGACGATGGGGTCCAGCCGCCAGCCGTGATCATAGGCCCGCTTGGCCAGGTCGACGTTCGCCATGTCTCAGTCCGTCGTTTCCGCGTCGGGCGCGGGCGGGCCGGCCTCGTTCTCGTTCAGGATCCGCCCGACCCGTCGCGGCTTGATATAGGGCTCCGGCTGGGGCGTCGGCATGTTTCCGCGCATCAGCGACCGCCCGGCCGCCATGCCGCCCGTGACCTGCAGGTCCAGCCGCGCGGCGTCGCGGCGACGCACGTCGGCGATGGTCTCGGCCGCCTCGTCCTCAGACACGCCCAGATCGACCAGCACCGCCTCGCCGAACTTCAGCGCGGACTCGAAGGTCTCGCGGATATTGTATTCGACGCCCGCCGCGATCAGGCGCAGCGAATGGCCCCGGTCGAAGGCGCGCACGAACAGCTTGACCCCCGGAAACTCCGACTTGACCAGTTGCACGATGCGGTCGGCGGCCTCCGGTTTGTCGACGCAGACCAGCACCGCCTCGGCCTTGCCCGCGCCCGAGGCCCGCAGCGTGTCCAGACGGGTGCCGTCGCCGTAATAGACCTTGAAGCCGAAGTCGCCCGCCGCCTGGATCATCTCCACGTCGTTCTCGATGATCGACACGTCCACGTCGCGGACCAGCAAGGGTTGCGACACCACCTGGGCGAAGCGGCCGAAGCCGATGATCAGCACCTGCCCGCGCAGGCCCTCGGCCGAATCCACGCCCTCGGCCTCCTCGGGCGACAGTCCCGCCTCCTCGGGCAGCCAGCGCTTCAGCGCCAGGGTCGTCAGCGGCGTCAGGGCCATGGACAGGATGACGATGGCCGTCAGCGCCGCGCTGGCCTGGCCGTCGATGACCCCGCCGGCCGCTGCCGCGCCATAGAGGACAAAGGCGAACTCGCCGCCCTGCGCAAACAGGGCCCCGCGCTCCACCGCTTCGTGATGGCGAGCCTTGAACAGCCGCGCCACAACATAGATGACCGCCGCCTTGACGACCATGAAGGCCAGCAGGCCGGCGACCACGATGCGCCAGTCGGAAATCACCACGCCGATGTCCAGCGCCATGCCCACCGACAGGAAGAACAGGCCCAGAAGGATGGCGCGGAACGGCTCCACGTCAGCCTCCAGCTGATGCCGGAAGGTCGAATCGGACAGCAGCACCCCGGCCAGGAAAGCCCCCATGGCCATCGACAGGCCGACCTCGTTCATGATCCAGGCCGTGCCCGCCACCACCAGCAGGGCGGCGGCCGTCATCACCTCGCGCCCGCCGTTCTGCGCCAGGAAGCGGAAGACCGGATTGATGGCGTAGCGGCCGATGACCAGCACCCCCGCGACCGCCGCGACCGCCAGGCCGATGGTCTGCCACAGCGGCGCAGCGCTCTCGTGCGCGGAGCCTACGGAGACGGCCAGCACCGCAACGATGGCCAGCAGCGGCACGATGGCCAGGTCCTCGAACAGCAGGATGGACACCGCCCTCTGCCCCTGCGGCGTCGGCAGGTCGCCCCGCTCCTCCAGCATCTGCACGATGACGGCGGTCGAGGACATGACGAAGCCCATGGCCCCGACGAAGGCCACCGGCGCCGATACGCCCGCCGCCATGGCGACCAGCGTCAGCGCCAAACCCGCCAGCCCGACCTGGGTCGCCCCCAGGCCGAAGATCTCCTTGCGCATCCCCCACAAGCGTTTCGGCCGCATCTCCAGTCCGATGATGAACAGGAAGATGACCACGCCGAACTCGGCGACGTGCAGGATGACTTCCGGCTCGCGGAACAGGGCCAGTCCGAACGGGCCGATGGCCGCGCCCGCCGCCAGATAGCCCAGCACCGAGCCCAGCCCGATCTTGCGGAAGACAGGCACCGCCACGACCCCGGCCGCCAGCAGCGCGGCCACATGGCCCAGATCCAGTCCCGTCGACGCCTCGGCCATCGCTCACCCTTTAGTCTGAGCCTCCATTGTGGGGACGAAGCGTCGCGATGGCGAGGGCGCTATTTCTGACGGGGGCTCTCCAGCCCCGTGTCGGTCGGGTCCAGCCGCCCTTCGCGCCGGGCCTTGATGGCCCGCGCCAACTCCTCGGCGGCGATCCGCACCTCGGCCTGGATGGCGATGTCCTTGTCGAGCGCGTCGTGACTGGTGGCGTAGGGCTCCCAATAGCCGATGTAGCGGTCCAACACGGCGTCCGGGCCCGCCGGCGTCAGCTTCATCGAGGTCAGCCAGTCGGCCACAAAGCGCCTGACGTTCTCGGCGCCCTCCACGTCGCCGTGCACTACGACCGAGAAGATTCGCCCCTCCAGATGGCGCGGATAGGCCCAGCCCGCCAGTTCGACCGCCTTGGCCTTCCTGGCGTCCTTGCCGTGCGTCAGGGTCGGATCGGGATTGCCGCCGTCGGCGCAGACCAGCCGGTCCATCATCAGCTTCATCGGGCTGGAGACCTGATACCAGTTGACCGGGGTGACGACGAAGACGCCGTGCGCCTCGACCCACATCGGATAGATGTCGTTCATCCAGTCGTGGACCTGGCCCAGCGAATAGTTGGGATAACAGCTGCACGGCCAGTGACAGAGCGCCGCCGCCGTCGAGAAGCAGGCCTTGCAGGGGTGGATGTCGCGCCCGAACTCCGAGGCCAGCCGTGACAGGTCCAGCACCGTCGTCTCCGTCCCCGCCGCCTTCAGCGCCTGCTCGGCGATCATGGTCAGCCGCCAGCTCTTGGACATTTCGCCGGGACAGGTGTGCTCGGATCGCGACGAGCCGTTGATCAGCAGGACGCGCAGCGGGCCGTTCGGGTCGCCGTGGCGGACCTGGGCCGCCTCGATCGCGGCGTGGGCGTTGATCCAGTCGACGGACAGGTCGTAGTCGGGGTCGGCGTAGCCGGGGCCGGCCTTGCGCGTCACCGGACTCTTGCGGCCCTCGATATAGCCGTCCCAGGCGACGGCGGCGATCTTGTCCAGCGCCTCTCGAACCGTGTCGAACGCCGGGTCCCGATAGCGGCTCAAAAATCGGCCGGTGAATTCCTCGCGGCTCAGTTCAGGCGACGGCATGCCCTGGCGCGGTTCGGGCGTGTTCACAGCGTCGGTCATCCTGTCCTCCGTCGGGGCGGCGCTCAGCTAACGGCCCCGCCTCGCCCCCCGTTCCGCCGGAACCGGGTTCGTAGGCGCGGGTTCTTACCGCCAAGCCGAACAGCTGTCTGACCAAGGAGAGACCCGTGAAAATCCGCGACGTGATGAGCCGGGACGTGCAGGTCGCCCGTCCCCACGACACCCTTCAGGAGGTCGCCGCGCGCATGGCGTCCGGCGATTTCGGCTTTATTCCGGTGGCCGACGGCGACAGGCTGGTCGGGGCGATCACCGACCGCGACATCGCCGTGCGCGCCGTCGCGGCGGGCGCCGCGCCCACCGCCCGCGTAGTCGAGTTCCTCAGCCGCGACCCCCTCGTGGTCCGAGCCGACGACGACCTCGCGGTCGCGCTGGACCTGATGAGTTCGCGTCAGGTGCGGCGCCTGCCCGTCGTGGACAAGGACGGCCGCCTGGTCGGCGTGGTGTCGCTGGGCGACCTGTCGACTCGGGTCAAGGAGCGCTATGCGGGCGAGGCGCTGGAAGAGATCTCGCGCCCGAACTGAAGGTTCACCATCCGCTAACCACGTCGCGGAACCGGACGATAACGGCTGTTGTCCATGCTGGCCTCTTCGCAGGGGAGAGACCGCATGGCGCGCGCGCAGTTTCAAAAGGGCCAGAAGGTCTGGGTCGAGAGCGTCGGCGTCTGGGCCCAGATCGAGCAGGTCCAGCCCGTCTGGGCCAAGGGCTTCGACGAGCCCGTGCGCATCACCTACGACGTCGGCCTCGGCCGCGAATTCATGGGCACTGAACTGCAGCTGCCCGCCGAGGACACGGCGGCCGCCACCCTGGGCGACTGGCGCGTGCTGCGCGCCCGCAACAAGTGGCAGGAGCCGGCGGACTGCGCCCACCATCCCTTCCCGGGCAGCTATCCCGTCGTGGTCACCGACAAGGCCGACTGGGGCGGCTGGCGCGTGCCCGGCGCCGAATACGACCGCGACCCCGAACGCATCGAGTTCCAGTCGCGCCTGATCGCCGCCTCGCCCGAACTGCTGGACCTGGCCCGCGAGCTCGTCGAGACCGTCTCGGAATCCCCCGAAGACGCGCCGCCGGAAAGCGTGCGCCTAGCCCGCCGCGCCCGCGAAATTCTGGTGCAGATCACCGAAGTCCTCGCGCCGCCGCCCGAGCCCGTCCGCGCCTCGGCCCCGGATGCGACCCAGGCCGCTTGATCCGCCGCAAGGGCGTTCGCCCGACAGGCGAAAAGCCTGGCCGTCAGGCCTCGACAGGAATCCGCGACGCAGCCTAGATTCTCCCCATCTTGAGATGGAGGGCGCCTTGCGGGGCACCGAGCGTCGCAGCTACGGGCCGGGCCGACGCGCCACGGACCAGGCCACCCGGGCCAGCACGCCCTGGGTGCGCGTCCTGCTGCTCGCCGCCGCCCTGACCATCGTCGCCTACGCCCTGCTGGTGATCCGCAGCGACGCCCGCCCGCAGCGCGAGATCCAGGCCGGTCGGATCGAGAGGTTGGCGCTGGAGGCCCAGTTGGCGGCGGCCCGGATCGAAGGCCAGACCGCCCTGGTCGCGGGCGCCCTGACGCTCGCCGCGCGCGACCTGGCCGCCCGGCCCGATCAGGCGGTCGAAGCCCTGGACCGCGCCCGCGCCCTGGCCCCCGACACCGCCTTCGCCGTAGTGGACCGCGACGGCGAGGCCGTGGCCGCCGTCGGCGGGCGCCTGTCGGCCCGGGCCGCGCCGAAGACCCCGGCGGCCTCGAGCGTCGCCGAGCGTTTCACGCTTCAGGACAATGCCCTCCTGATCCACCGACCGGTAGGCGACGGCCTGTCGATCGTCGCCCGCACGCCCCTGCCCCCGGCGCCCGCCGCGCTGGACGGCGCGACCCTGACCATCGTCCCCGCCGGACAGGCCCCGGCCGCAAGCGCCAGGGCCGTGAAGGGGCCGGACGGCCGCGCGCGACTGACCGCCTCGGCCCCGATCGGCGCCACTGACCTGGCGACGGTGGCGACCGTACAGGTTCCGGGCGGACCTTCGGCCTGGCTGGACGACGTCTGGCTGCTGGCCGGACCGCTGCTGTTGATGGTGCTGTTCCTGGTGATCGTCGCCTTGCAGAACTGGCGCCAGGCCCGCACCGGTCGCCGCTGGGCCGACACCGAGCGCCGGTTCCGGGTCGCGGTCGAAGCCGCGCGTTGCGGCGTCTGGGAATGGGATCTGGCGGGCGGCGAGGTCGTCCTGTCCGACTATATGGCCGCCCTGCTCGAGGTGGAGGCCGGTACGGTTCTGACAACCCAGGCCCTGATCGAACGGGTCCATCCGCGCTATCGCGAGACCCTGGTTCACGCTCTCGACAGGGCGGCGGCGCACGGCGCGTTCGACGTGACCTTCCCCGTGCCGCTCAAGGCCGGGGGCGTGCGCTGGATCGACGCGCGCGGCCAGTCGCGCCAGCCGCGCCGCGACGGCGGCTATGTCAGCCTGATGGGCGTGGCGCTGGACATCACCGAAGCCCGCCGCGCCAAGGCCCAGGCCCAGGCCGCCGAGAACCGGCTGCGCGACGGCATCGAAAGCGTCTCCGACGCCTTCGTCCTGTTCGACCGCCGGGGCCGTCTGATCCTGTGGAACCAGGCCTTCCAGGACGCCTTCGCCTTCCCGGCGGGCGTGGTCCGCCGCGGCGCCCAGAAGGACGCCCTGAACCTGATCGCCGCCAAGGCTGTCAAGGCCGAACACCCCTCGGCCAGCGGCCGCGCCGGGGTGCGCGAGGTCGAGTTGAAGGACGGCCGCTGGCTGCAGATGGCCGAGCGCTTCACTGGCGACGGCGGCACCGTGGTCATCGCCGCCGACATCACCGTCATCCGTCGTCAGGAGGCCGAGCGCCGCCGCGCCGCCGACGAACTGCGCGGCATGGTCGCAGCGCTGGAAGACCGCGAGGCCAAACTGTCCCTACTGGCCCGAAAGTACGAGGTCGCCATGACCCGGGCCGAGGCCGCCAACCAGGCCAAGTCCGAATTTCTGGCCAATATGAGCCACGAACTGCGCACCCCGCTGAACGCCATCAACGGCTTCTCCGAGATCATGGCCGGCGAGATGTTCGGGCCGATGGGCGACCGTCGCTACAAGGGCTACGCCGCCGACATCCACACCTCGGGCCAGCACCTGCTCAGCCTGATCAACGACATCCTCGACATGGCCAAGATCGAGGCCGGCAAGCTGACCCTGCACTACGAGGCCCTGTCGCTGAACGGCCTGTGCAACGACGCCATCCGTCTGATGCGCGGCAAGGCGATGGAGGCGGGCCTGACCCTGGCCCTGGTCGCCCCCGACGCCGTTCAGATCGAGGCCGATCATCGCGGGTTGAAGCAGGTGCTGCTGAACCTGATCTCCAATGCGGTGAAGTTCACGCCCGAGGGCGGGGCCGTCACCGTGAGCGTCGCGCTTCAAGACCCCGATCACGTCCGCGTCTCGGTGACCGACACCGGCATCGGCATCGCCGCCATGGACCTCGAGCGGCTGGCCCAGCCCTTCGAACAGGTCGAGGGTCAGCACTCCAAGACCACGCAAGGCACCGGCCTGGGCCTGGCCCTGACCAAGTCCCTGATCGAACTGCACCGCGCCCATATGATCATCGAGAGCGAGCCGGGCCGCGGCACCACCGTCTGGTTCGACCTGCCGATCCGCGCGCCCGAGGGCGCGATGGCCCCGGCCGGGTCGACCCCGCAGCGGGTTCAGTCGCGCGCGGCCTGAGCCCGGAGAATTGGTGCTGGCGTCAGCGGATGCGGGACAGGACCAGGGTCCAGATGGACCCGGCGACTTCGTCGGCCTCGGCAAGAACGTCGGCGGCGGGGTAGCGGAGTATCTCGACTCCTTGTGAGCGTAGCCAGGCGTCGCGGCGGGTGTCGTGGGCAGGCGCATTTCCCATGCCGTGGATCAGGCCGTCGATCTCGACCGCCAAACCCAGGCGGGCACAATAGAAGTCGAGGATATAGGGACCAAAAGGGTGCTGGCGGCGAAACGCAGGCAGACCCGATCGTCGTGCGCGCAAGCGAACTCAGAGCGCCGCCTCGGGCGGGGTCAGGGCGCGGCGCAGGCGGCGAGCGCGCTTTTCGGTGAGGACCGTGGCTCTCATGATGTTGAGGCTCTCACAGCTTGGCCATTATTGCGATCCTCCCCTGCAAAGCGGGGGAGGATTTCAGGATTGAGCGCCGCTCATCTGAACCGGCGCCTCAGCCGGCGTCGGCGCCACGGGCGCCGCCGGCTTCTCAGGCTTGCGCGCCCTGTGCCGCGACAGGATCGGCGCCAGGGCCTTGCGATCTGCTGGGCTCAACCGGCCCAGAATCTCCACCGCCCCCGCCTCCAGCCGCGAGCGGCCGCGCATCTCGGACGCCCGCGACCGCTCCAGCAGGGCGGCGACCGCCACAGGATCAAAGGTCTCGGCCCCGGTCAGGGCGATGGCCTCGCGCCGCGCCTCCCGCGCCTCCTCGAAATCAGGCCGCGCCAGCATGGCGTTGGCCCGCAGATCGCGTTTGACCTGATCCCGCACCGCGGGGGCCAGCCGCTCGACCACGTCCCACACCGGCTCTCCCCGCGGCGAACGGTTGGCGTCGGCCATCCAGGCCCCGACCTTCTCGCGCATCACCCAGACGGCCCCGCCCGTGGCCACGCCGAAGACGTTGAGGGCGACCGACACGGCCAGAGCGATCTTCAAACTCCGCGACGTCATCCGCCCAGAACCTCCGTGTCGTCGGCGCCGGCCAGACTGGCCTGATAGAGGACCGCGTCCGCCCGCACATTGGCGGTCATATGGCTGGTCAGGGCGACGCCGAACACCACCCCCGCGCAGGCCGCCGCCGCCCATCCGGCGCCCGCCGACAGCCAGGCCAGGGTCCCCACGCCCCCTCGGCGTCGCGTCCTCAGGCCCGCGCCCGCCGCGCTGGCGATCACCTGTTCGCGCAGGACGTGCGACGCGACCGGACGCGGCGCGGCGCCCAGCAGGGCGTCCAGCCGGTCGGCCTGCGCCAACAGCGCCGCCGCGCGTGCGTCGACGGCTGTCAGAGCGCGCGCCGCCTCGCGCTCGGCCTCGGGCCAGCGCCGCAGGTCGCCGCCATAGGCGTCGGCCAGATATTCAAAACGCTCGTACGTCATCGTCATGGTTCCAGCCCCCGCCTTACCCATTCGTCGCTGTCGCTGCATCGGCCGCGTTCGGCGCCCCAAGAGGCGCAATGTCCGCCAGCGTCCGCCGCAGCGCCCGCCGTCCGCGCGACAGCAGGCTTTCCAGGGCCTCGACGCTGACGTTCATCAGCCCCGCCGCCTCGATATTTCCCAGTTCCTGATAGTGACACAGGACGATGGCCTCGCGCTGCCGCTCGGGCAGTTTCGCCATCGCCGCCTCGACCCGCACGCCGGTCTCCATCGCCAGCAGCCCCCGGTCCGGCGCTGGGCCGTCGTCGGGCCGATCCGGCGGCGCCTCCGTCGCGATCTCGCGCCGTCGCCGCAGCCGGTCGTAGCAAAGGTTCAGCCCCACCCGGTGCAGCCAGGTGTCGAACTTGGCCTGACCGGGCGTCCAGCGCGGCGCCTGTCGCCAGGCTCTCAGCATCGCCTCCTGCGCCACGTCCTCAGCCTCCGTCGCGTCGCCCAGCATCCGCTGCGCCAGCGTCAGCATGCGCGGCAGCTTGCGTGCGAGCATGGCCTGAATCGCCGCGGGGTCGCCCTGACCTACGCGCCGCACCAGTTCCTCGTCGGGGTCGGCGATCTTCGCCAATCCAGCCTCTTTCGCCGTTCACGAAACGGGCCGACGGACGGACCGCCTTCCCCGACATCTTCCTTACTCCGAAGCGGGCGTCGAAGGCGACGCCGCCGCAGCGGGACGGGCGGCCCGTCGCGCCGCGCGACGCTCGCTGTCAGCCCGACGTTCCGCTCTGGTCAGCAAGCCGTCGTGATCCGCGTCCATACGCGCGAAGGACTGGCGGGCCTTCTGCTCGGCCTCGGCGATCACGACGGCGCGGTCAGGGCCGCTGTCGCGCGCCTCACGCGCGGCGCGCGCTTCCTCGACGGTGACCGTGCCGTCATGGTTGGCGTCGGCGGCGCGCAGCGGTTCGATCCGGCGCTGGACATAGGCGGCCTGAGTGACCGGTTTGTCCACGGCGGGGGCGGCCGCGCGCGGCGCTGCGGCCTGGGCGAAGGCCCCGCCGCCGACGGCGGCGGCGATTACGAAGACGGCGACGCCGCCAAGGGTCTTCTTCATCTCGATGGTCTCCAAGGGTTCGGGGCCCAAAAGCGTCCCACTCGAGAGAATGAACGTAGCGCTTCGTGGTTTCCGTCGCCGACGATCAGCTTTCCCGCGGCAGGGCCGCTTCGAACGCCCGCCGCGCCCGTAAGCGAAGGTCGATCAGTTGCGCCTTCAGCCCCTCGAAGTCCGCTGCGCCCACGCTTTCGGCCAGTTGCCGCTGGAAGCCCGCCGGCTCGACCTCCGGGTCGCCGCCCCCCTCGAAGGCGCAGGCCATCAGCTGGCCCAGCTGCTGATGCGTGCGCCAGCTCTCGGCCAGGACGGGATCGGCCTTCAGCGCCTCCAGCGTCGACACCGTCAGCGGCGCGCCCGCCGCCGCCGCGCACAGTTGGCGGTACTGGGCGACGAACTCGGCGTCGACCTGCGCCCCCGCCGACAGCTTCAGGTCCCAGAACCCCTTGGGCCGCCGCTCGCGGTCCATCAGGTCGCGCATGGCCCGCACGTCGCGCGCCACGTCCACGCCGGGACGCGGCCGCCGCAGCGCCGCCTCCAGCGTCGCCTCGACCCGTGCGCCAAACTCCGCGTCGCTGGCCCAGACCAGCCGCCCGCGCGTCAGGGCCATGAACTCCCAGGTCACGGCCTCCTCGGCGTAGTATTCGTCCAGCGCCTCCAGCCGCACCGACACCGGCCCCTTTGACCCCGTCGGCCGCAGCCGCATGTCCACCTCATACAGCCCGCCCTCGGCCGTGTGCGCCGACAGGGCGGCGATAAAGCGTTGCGTGAAACGGCCGTAGAAATGGTCCGCGCTCCAGCCCTTGTCCGCCGAGGTCGCCTCGGGCGGCGCGGCATAGACCGTCATCAGGTCCAGGTCCGACCCCGCCGTCATCTCGCGCGAGCCAGCCTTGCCCAGCGCCACCACGGCGACCGCGCCGGGGAAGGTCCCGCCCATCCGCTCGGCCTCGGCCAGGGCCGCCGGGGCCAGCGCCCGCATGCAGGCGTCGGCCAGCGAGGTGTTGGACAGCCCGGCCTGCTCGGCCGTGGTCCGGCCGGTGATGATGTGCATGCCGATGCGAAACACCTGTTCGCGGTGCAGGCGGCGCACGGCGTTCATGGCCCCCTCGAAATCGCCGGCCTCATGCGCCTCGCGCACCACCTGGTCGGCCAGACCCGTGTCCGTGCCGAGGGCCGTGAGGAAACGCGCGTCCAGCACCCCGTCCAAGGCCTGCGGTTGCCGCCCCAGCGCCCGCGCCAGACGCGGGGCAAAGGCCATGACCCCGACCACCAGATCGAACAGCGACGGCTGGTTCAGGAACAGGGCCTGCACCTGCACGCCGGCGCTCAGGCCCGAGAAGAAGACGGCGAACCGTCGAAACGCCGCGTCCGGCGCTCCGGTCTTCGCCACCGCCGCCAGCAGTTGCGGGGCCAGCCTCGTGAACAGCTCGCGCCCCCGCGCCGTCCGCGTCGCCGGGATGCGCCCGTGGTGCCAGCTGCGGATGGTGTCGGACACGGTCGCGGGCTCGGAGAAGCCCATGCGGCTCAGGGTCTCCAACGTGCCCGGATCGTTCTCGACCCCGGTGAAGACCAGACTGCCGTAAGGCGACGACAGCTCCTCGCCGCCCTCGAACAGCTCGCCATAGCGCTGATTGACCCCCATCAGCAGGCTCTCGACCCCGGCGTCGAACAGGCCGAGATCGCCCTCGCCCGCCAGCGCCGCCACATCGGCCCGGCGTTCGGGATCGACCGGCAAAACGTGGCTCTGCTCGTCGGCCAGCATCTGCACCCGGTGCTCTAGACCCCGCAAGGTCACATAGGCGGCGGCCAGTTCGTCGCGCGCCTCGACGGCGACATGGCCCCGCTGGGTCAGGGCGTCCAGCGCCTCCAGCGTGCGCGACGAACGCAGCCCCTTGTCGCGCCCGCCCAGGATCAGCTGCTGGGTCTGGACGTAGAACTCGATCTCCCGAATGCCGCCCCGGCCCAGCTTCAGATTGGCGCCCGCCGCCTCCAGCCCCTCGCCGGTCTTGTGAACGTGGATCTGTTTCTTGATCGACTGGATGTCCAGCACGGCCTGATAGTCCAGGCTGCGGCGCCAGACGAAGGGTGTCAGCGCCTTCAGGAAATCCGCCCCCTCGGTCCTGTCCCCGGCGCAGACCCGCGCCTTGATGAAGGCCGCCCGCTCCCAATTCTGGCCGACGGATTCGTAATAGGCCAAGGCCATAGGCGCGGCGACCACCGGCGGGGTCGAGGACGGATCGGGCCGCAGTCGCAGGTCCACGCGGAAGACGTAGCCGTCCGCCGTCCGCTCGGTCAGCAGACTGGTCAGCCCCTGGGCCAGCCGGTTCACAAAGCTCTGCGCCTCCACGCCCTCGCCCAGCGCGCTCTCCAGCGCCTCCGGCTCGAAGAAGAGCGACAGGTCGATGTCCGAGGAATAGTTCAGCTCGAACGCCCCACCCTTGCCCATGGCCAGGACGAATAGGCCCGGCACGGGACCGCGCGGATCGTCGGCCGCCGAGGTCAGCTTGCCGCGCCGCCTCTGGTCATGGGCCAGACAGCGCAGCGCCGCCTGGGCCGTGGCGTCCGCGAAGCGCGACAGGGCGCCCGTCACCTGATCCAGGTCCCAGACCCCGCCCAGATCGGCCAGGGCCGTCAGCAGATGCAGTTCGGCCTTCAGATGCCGCAGCGGCGCCTTGGCCTCGTCCGCCGGGCCGTCGACGGCCTCGGTGTCCGCCAGGATTTCGGCCAGCCGCGCCTCGGGCGTCGTCTCCAGAACTTGCCGCAGCCGCTCGGGCCAGCGCCGCGCCAGTCCGGCCAAATAAGGCGAGGCCGCAAACACCGGCTCCAGCGCGCCCCAGGCCCCATCCAGCGTCGCGCGCCAGCCGCCCCCCTCAGATGAAGGGGCCGCCGCCTCGGCCAGCCGCTCATGGATGCGCCCCGCAGCCATCGCGTCGCGCACCGACCCGCACGGCCGCAGCCTCGGCCCCAGCAGATCGCTCATCAATTCGTCCCGTTTGCCGGCGGCAGGATCAGGGCCACCCGCAGACCCGGCCCCTGATCGCCATAGGCGCCCGGCCCCTCGTCCAGCTGCACCCGGCCGCCGTGCGCCTCGGCCACCGCCGTCACCAGCGACAGGCCCAGACCCGAGCCCGGCTCGGTGCGGCTGTTGTCCAGCCGGACGAAGCGTTGCAGCACCCGGTCGTGATCCTCGTCAGGCACGCCCGGCCCGGTGTCGGTGACGGAAAACTCGATCTCACCCGACGACCGCCGCCGCGCCCGCAGCTTCACCGCCCCGCCCGACGGCGTGTACTTGACCGCATTGTCGATGATGTTGGCCAGGGCCTGCGCCAGGAAGGGCTGGTTGCCCTCGATCATCAGGCCGCGCTCGATCTCGGCCGAGAACTCCAGCCCCTTGTCCTCGCTGGCCGGCTCGTACAGCTCGGCCATGTCGGTCGCCAGTTCGGCGGCGTCGAACACCTTGGGATCGGGCGCCCCGCCAGCCTGCAGCCGGGCGATGGCCAGAACCGTGTTGAAGGTCTTGAGCAGGGCGTCCGCTTCGTCCAGGGCGATGCCCAGGGCGTCGACGCCCGACACCTTGCCCGCCTCGGCGTCGATCAGCGCCACCTCCAGCTTGGCCCGCATCCGCGTCAGCGGCGAGCGCAGGTCATGGGCGATGGCGTCCCCGGCGTGGCGGATCGAGGCCATCGAGGCCTCCAGCCGATCCAGCATGGTGTTCAGCCCCTGGCCCAGTTCGTCCAGTTCGTCGCCCGAGTTCTTGACCGGCGCCCGCACCTTGAGGTCGCCGTCCTGCACCGCCGCCACCACCCGGTTCAGCCCGCTCATCGACTTTTCGACCCGGCGGCTGATCACCAGGCCGCCGCCGACTCCGAGCACCAGAACCATGACCATGGCCCCCCACAGGGCCTGGGTCAGCCGCGCCAGATAGGCTTCGATGTCGCCGATGTCCTCGCCGACGAACAGCTGTTCGCCGCCCGTCAGCGGCATTTCCACGCCGATCGCCTGACGTTTGCGGACCCGCCCCTCGTCGTCGGTGTCGGTCAGGCGGAAATTGTCCCAACGCCCGCTCGCCACTGCCTCGCCCGGCTCCAGCGGCGAGGTCGAGATGTTGCCGGTGATCGTCTTCCGATCCTTGTCCATCAGCAGATAGAGGTAAGAGCCGCCCCGCAGCGTCCGGTCGACCAGCGCCTTGTTGAGGGCGTCGACGCCGCGCGTGCGGTACACCGCCGTCAGCGCCTCGACCTCGGCCCGCACCCCCGCCTCGGCCTTGGCCCGCGCCTCCGACGCCGAGGCGACATAGACATAGGCCAGCACCGCGCTGGCCGTGGTCACGAACAGCGCCAGAAACAGCAGCGTCAGCCGAAACGGCGTCCGCCGAAAAAGGGAGGGCAGTTTCACGTCAGGCGGGCGGCAGGAGGCTTACGCCTCCAGCCGATACCCCGCGCCGCGCACGGTCTGCAGCATGGCCTTGTCGAAGCCCTTGTCGATCTTGGAGCGCAGGCGGCTGATGTGGACGTCGATGACGTTGGTCTGGGGGTCGAAATGGTATTCCCAGACCTTCTCCAGCAGCATGGTGCGCGTCACCGACTGGCCCGCGTGGCGCATCAGGAATTCCAGCAGCTGGAACTCGCGCGGCTGCAGGTCGATCTCGGCCGCGCCGCGATGCACGGTGCGGGCGATCAGGTTCATTTCCAGGTCGCCGACCTTGAGCACGGTCTGGACCCCGCCCGTCTCGCGACGGCGCGCCAGGGCCTCGACCCGGGCGATCAGTTCGGCGAAGGCGTAGGGCTTGACCAGATAGTCGTCGGCCCCGGCCTTCAGACCCGTGACCCGGTCCTCGACCTCGCCCAGGGCCGACAGGAACAGGACCGGCGTCTGATCGCCGCCCTTGCGCACCGTCTCGACCATGCCGACGCCGTCCAGACGCGGCATCATGCGGTCCACGACATAGACGTCGTAGCCGCCCTTCTGCGATTCCAGCAGACCGAAGGCGCCGTCCACGGCGTGCGTGACCTCGTGCCCGGCCTCGCTCAGACCCCGCACCATCGCAGCCGCCGCCTCAGCGTCGTCCTCGACCACCAGAATACGCATAGGCCCCTCCGAAAAAAGATTCGGCGGCGATGTTAGCGCATCGCCGCCGATCCTGTGAGTTACGCCTTATTCAGACTTGGCGAAGGGCAGGACGACCGGATTGTTGCCGTTCGCCGTCCGCACCAGCAGCAGAACGCCGGTGCGACCGGCGGACTTCACCCGCGCGACGGCCTCCTGCAGTTCCTTGACCGAACTGACGCGACGGCTGTCGGCCTGCATGACGACCATGCCCGGCTGGAAGCCGAGCCGTCCGGCCCGCGATTGCTGAGCGACGGCGGTGATGACCAGGCCCTGCTGATCGTCGGAAAGTTCATAGCGGCTGCGCAGGGCCGCGCTGATCGGCGCCACCGTCAGCCCCTCGACCGCCTCGCCCACCGCCGCCGGCGCATTGGGCGTCTCCGCCTCCGGGTCCTTGCCGGCGTCAGGCGCGCCGAGATTGGCCGGACGCGTGCCCGCCCGGACGTTCACGGTCTGGCGGCGACCTTCGCGCAACAACTCCAGCCTCAGCGTCTCGCCGGGCTGCACCGCACCGACCGTGCGCGTCAGCTCGTTGCTGCCCCGGATGCTGCGGCCGTTGATGGAGACGACGATGTCGCCCGGCAGAAGCCCCGCGCTCGCGCCCGGCGATCCCTTGGTGACGTCGGTGATAAAGGCGCCCTTGGTCGCGTCGGGCAAGCCCAGGCTCTCGCGGTAGTCGCTGGTCAGATCGCCGATGGTGACGCCCAGATAGCCGCGCTCGATCGTCTCACCGCGCATCAGACGGTCCGTCGTGGCCTTGGCGATGCCCGCCGGAATGGCGAAGCCGATGCCCACCGAGCCGCCCGTCGGCGAATAGATGGCCGAGTTGACGCCGATCACGCGGCCATAGATGTCGAAGGTCGGCCCGCCCGAGTTGCCCCGGTTGATGGCGGCGTCGATCTGGAGGAAGTCGGTATAGGGGTTCTCGTTGCCGCCGATGTCGCGGGCCTTGGCCGAAACGATGCCGGCCGTGGCCGTGCCGCCCAGGCCGAAGGGGTTGCCCACGGCGATGACCCAGTCGCCGACGCGCGGCTCGGCCTTGTCCTCGAACGAGACGAAGGGGAAGTTTCCGCCTTCAACCTTGATGACGGCCAGGTCGGTCAGCGGGTCGCGGCCGATCAGGCGCGCGGTCAGCTCGCGCTCGTCGCTCAGCTTGACCTTGATCTCCTCGGCGTTCTCGACGACGTGGTTGTTGGTGACGATGTAGCCGTCAGCCGAGATGAAGAAGCCCGACCCGGCGCCCAGGGCCGTGGTCGAGTTGTCCTCGCTGTCTTCGCCCGAGCCGCCGCGCGGCGCGCCCGGAATCGGCACGGCGCCGAAGCCCGGAATCTGGATCGTCTGGCCGCTGGGCTTGGGCACCCGCGTCTTGACGTCGATCTGCACCACGGCGGGCGCGACCTGCTGGAAGATGTCGGCGAAGCTGAGCGGCGCGCCCTGCGGCGGCGCGAAGGCGGCGCCCGCGGCGCCGGCCGAGGGGGCCAGCCGTCCGCTGACCGCCGCCGGGGCCGCATGGGCGCCCGGCCAGCTGATGACCCCGCCCGCCGTCGCCACCGCGGCGAAGGACAGGCCGACGGCCGCCCCCAGAATGAACTCCTTGCGCTTCAGCATCGTCGTCCTTGCAGTCCTGAAAGCCGGAGCTCCGAAAGCTCCGTTCGCCCATGGATATAGGGCGTTTCGGCCTAAGCCAATGCGCCCTCGCAATGGTTGTTCCCGATCGACGTTCCCCGTGTGGCGCAGGTGCGTCAGGATCGCGGCGAAGCCTGACGATTTATATAGGCAGCCCCAAAACCGCTCATCCCGGCGGACGCCGGGATCCAGTATGAACCGCACGTGCTGCGTGTGGCTGGACAGCCCAGATTTCCGAGGGGGTGCTCATAGCTAAAGCTCTGGATCGCGGCGTCCGCCGGGATGAGCGGGAGATAGGGCAGAGGCTGACGTCAGCGTCCGGCTTCGTCAGACTCGGCCGTCAGTTCCGCCAGCGCTTGCTCTTCCTCCGCCGTCAGCGGCGCGACCTCGGCGCGGCGACGACGCGCCCGCCAGACGAACAGCCCCCCCGCGCCCAGCACCAGGGCGAACGGCCCGAACCACAGCAGCCAGGTCCCCGCCCGCACCGGCGGCTGGAACAGGATGTAGTCGCCATAGCGCCGCACCAGGTCCTGACGCACGGCCAGATCGCTCTTGCCCGACGCGATCTCCTCGCGCACCAGACGGCGCATGTCGGCGGCGATGCCCGCCGGGCTGTCGGCGATGGATTCGTGCTGGCAGACGACGCAGCGGATGTCGCCGAACAGGGCCCGCGCCCGCGCCTCCTGCGCCGCGTCGGGCAGAGGCCGGTCTGGCGCCGGCGGCGGTTCAGCCAGCGCGGCGCCCGCCATCAGAGTCAGCGCGCCGGTCAGGGACGCCAGGCGCCTCACGCCTTGGCCTCCCCGTTCTTCCGACGCGATCCCGCCCCGACCCGCAGCCGCCGGTCCAGCAGGGACAGCACCCCGCCCAGCGCCATGATGGCCGGGCCCAGGAAGATCAGCCGCGCCCAGGGATTGTAATAGACCCGCACCGTCCAGGCCGGCTCGTTCTTGTCGGTCGCCGCGCGTTCGCCCATGACCACATAGACGTCGTCCAGCCCGCGGAAGTCGAGACCCACCTCGGTCGTCGTCTGCCCGCCCGCCGGGAAGAAACGGCGCTCGGCGGTGATCTCGCGCTCGACCGCGTCGCCAGCCAGCGGGGCGACGGTCAGCCGCCCCTGCTCGGCCAGATAATTCGGCCCCTCGATCACCTGCACCGCGTCTAGCGTCACCTTCCACGGTCCCGCCGACACCTCGCCGCCCAGGGGGATGGCCGCTGCCGCCTCAGCCTTGAAGCTGGTCTCGACCACGGCCCCCAGGATGAAGACGCCCAGACCGGCATGGGCCAGGGTCATGCCCCAGGCGCCCAGCGGCAGACCCTTGGCGCGGCGCAGGGTCTCAGCCACCGGCGCGCGGAACGCCTTGGTCCGAACGCCCAGTTCAGCCAGCGCGCCCAGGATCAGCCAGGCCCCCACGCCCAGTCCCGCCGCCGCCAGCGCCTTCTTCGGCTCGAACAGCATGAAGGCCGCGAACGCCGCCACAACCGCCAGACCCGCCGCCAGCCACAGCCGCTGCACGGCCCCCTTCAGGTCGCCGCGCTTCCACGCCAGCAGGGGCCCGGCGGGCAGGATCAGACAGGCCACCACCATCAGCGGCACGAAGGTCGCGGCGAAATAGGGCGGGCCTACCGAAATGGTCGCGCCCGAAATCCCCTCGAGGATCAGCGGATAAAGCGTCCCCAGCAGCACCGTCGCCGCCGCCGCCGTCAGGAACAGGTTGTTCAGCACCAGCGCGCCTTCGCGGCTGACCGGCGCAAAGGCCGCCCCGCTCTTCAGCCCCGGCGCCCGCAGCGCGAACAGGATGAAGGCCGCGCCCGCCGCTGCGCCCAGGATGACCAGCAGCATCATGCCCCGCTCCGGATCCACGGCGAAGGCGTGGACCGAGGTCAGCACGCCTGAGCGCACCAGAAACGCCCCCAGCATGGAGAAGGTGAAGGCCAGGAGGGCCAGGAACACCGTCCACCCCGCCAGCGCCCCGCGCCGCTCGGTGACGATGGCCGAGTGCAGCAGGGCCGCGCCGGCCAGCCACGGCATGAAGCTGGCGTTCTCGACCGGGTCCCAGAACCACCAGCCGCCCCAGCCCAGTTCGTAATAGGCCCAGAAGGCCCCCAGGGTGATGCCGACCGTCAGCAAGGCCCAGGACGCCAGCGCCCACGGCCGCACCCAGCGGCCCCAGGCCGGATCGACCCGCTTCTCGATCAGGGCGGCGACCGCCAGCGAGAAACAGACCGAAAACCCCACATAGCCCGCGTAGAGCAGCGGCGGATGGAAGGCCAGCGCCGGGTCCTGCAACAGGGGGTTCAGCGACGCGCCCTGCACCGGGGCCGGATCCAGACGGGCAAAGGGGTTGGAGGTGAAGACGGCGAAGGCCAGGAACAGCATCGACAGCGCGCCCTGCACCGCCACCGCCGAGGTCTTGAGCCCGAACGGCAGGCCGCGCGCCAGGGCCAGCGCCGCGCCGAAGCCGGTCATGACCAGGCACCACAGCACCAGCGAGCCCTCATGGCTGCCCCAGGCGGCGGCGACCTTGTAGAGCATCGGCTTGTCGGTGTGGCTGTTCATGGCCACGTTCGACACCGAGAAGTCCGACACGGCGAAGGCGTAGATCAGCACCGCGAAGGCCAGCAATGTCGCCAGCGCCGAGGCGATCAGCGCCCCGCCGCCCGCCCCCGCCAGCACCGGACTGAGACGCAGTCGACCGACCGTGGCCAGCAATGTGGTCAGGGTCGCCAGCGCCAGCGCCAGGATCAGCGCATAGGCCCCCAGTTCGACGATCACAGGCTGCGGCTCGCGGCTGCAGGCGCTTCGCCCGTTGCGGGTCGCCACTCGCCCTTGGCCTTCAGCCGGTCGGCGACTTCACGCGGCATATAGGTCTCGTCGTGCTTGGCCAGCACCTGGCTGGCCTTGAAGGTGCGGTCGGGCTGGAAGGCGCCTTGCGCCACGATCCCCTGCCCCTCGCGGAACAGGTCGGGCAGATCGCCGTGATAGAGGACCTGGGTGGTCCCCACATTGTCGGTGACGACGAAGACTACGGTCCCGTCCGCGCCCTTGACCACGCTGCCGGCCTCGACCAGTCCGCCCAGGCGGATCACCCGCCCCGCCGGGGCCTTGTCCGCCGTCGCCTCGGACGGCGAGAAGAAATAGGTGACGTTGTCCTTCATGGCCCACAGCGACAGGCCGACCGCCAGCGCCAGCACGGGCGCCGCGACGACCACGACCCACAGGCGACGACGCGCCTTCGGCGATTTGGGAAGCCAGCTCATGTCAGGACATCACAGATAGGTTGCAGCAAGGCCGTCATCCGGCCCCGCCCAGTCTTTTTTGCAGGTCCGCCCGACGCGGATCGTTCGGCTCCAGCGCCGCGATCAGCGGGCCCCAGGCCGCCGCCGCTGCGGCCTTGTCGCCGCGCTTCAGCGCCGCTTCGCCGAGGAAATAACGCGCCCCCAACTGATCCGGGTCGCGCTTCAGCGCCTCGCGGAAGGCCGCCTCGGCGTCGCCGCCGACCGCGCCCTCGTTGGCTCGCACCAGGCTTTCGCCCAGCCGCGCCCAGCTCTGGGCGTCGTCCGGCTGGAGCGCCAGGGCCCGACGGAAGGCCGAGGCCGCGCCGATGGGGTCGCCCGCCTCGAATCGCGCGGCGCCCAGCATGGTCAGGGCGCGATGGTCGTCGGGGCGATCCTTGACGACGCGGCCGATCACGGCGGCGATCTGGGCCGGCTCCAGCGTCTCGGGCGACTGCGCCCATTGGCGCACGCGGGTCTCGTAGGCCTGATCCGGCATCCCCGGCGCGCCGGTCCCTAGATAGAGGCCCAGCGCCGCGACCGCCGTCAGGCCGATGCCGCCCAGAACCCATAGCCGATCCTTCGATCCGACCACGGGCGCGCGCGCGTCGCGCCGCGCCGCCAGCAGCCGTCGTCCCGCCTCGGCCCGCGCGGCGGTCCAGCCCGCCTCATCCAGCAGGCCGCGCGTCTTCAGCCGGTCCAGCTCGGCCAGTTCGCGCCCCGCGGCGTCGCGGTCGACCGCGCCTTCCGCGTCCGCGCCGCGCCGCGCGCCGGCCAGCACCACCAGCCCGGCCAGGGCCGTGGCCAATCCCGTCATGATCCAGAAGATCGTCATGCCCGCCGCTCTAGCGGATCAGGCGACCTGACGCGAGGCTCGCGGAGTCGCACCATCGGTCAAAACGCTCGGCGCCGCGCCGGCCACCGTCAGGCGTCGCCGCACGGTCCGGCCCGCCTCCTTGGCCCCGATCAGCCCCAGCAGCTCGACGGTCAGGGCGATGCGTTTGCGCGCGATCGCCTGGTTTGGGACCACGCCGTCGTTTAGCCGTTCGATCGCTTCGTCGGCCCAGGTCGCCAACCGCCCGGTCAGCCCCTCCGCCGTCTGACGCCGCTCGGCCTCGCAGCCGAACACCGTCGCCGGCCCGCGCACCAGGCCGATCACCGCCGCCAGAGCCTTCGCCCTGGCCGCCGCCTCGGCGTCGACCGCCTCATCCAGTCGCGGCGTCGGCCGCGTCATTCGTCCCGCCATCGCCGTGCGCTCGACCGGCAGCACCGCCTCCGCCGCCCGCTCGGCGGCGCTGAACAGCTCGGACAGGCGCGCGACGATCTTCAACCGCGCCTGCCGCACCGCCTTGCCCCAGGCGCTGTCAGGACGCAGCGGCAGGGTGACGTCGATCTCGGCCAAGGTCTCGGCGCACCAGTCCAGGTCGGCCTTCAGCAAGGCCGCGTCGGCGCCCGGCGCGGTCGGATCAAAGGCCGCCGCCTCGGCCGCGCGGTGGGCTAACGCCGTCACCACCCGGTCGACGAAGACGGCCAGTTCGCTCTCGCCCACCACGGTCTCGCGCCCGGCGGCGGGCGTGGCCTGAGCCACCAGCCGCAGCATCGTCCGCGCGTCCGACAACTGGGCGAAAAAGATCTCCATCAGCCGCGACGCCCCGTCCGGGGCGATCGCCGCCGCCTGACGCAGGGCCAGCTTCAGCTCCGCCGTCGCCTCCGGCGCCGGTCGACCCAGCCAGGTCTCCAGATGGGTCAGGCTGCGTCGCGCCAGCCCCGCCAGATCGAAACAGGCGGCCAGTTCCTCGACCTCGCTCGCCGTCCCCCCCGGCCACACGACCTCGGCCTGGTCGCGCACCGCCGAGGCGCCGCTCAGGCACAGGCGGTCGGCGACCATGCGCGACAGCTCGTCTTCGCGGTCCAGTTGCGGCAACAGTTCAGGTTCATTGCGGACAGCCAGCCGCCACAGCCGCGCCGGAACCGCCGCAGGAAAACTCAAGCCCGCCAGTCCGTCGGCGCGCGGTTGGAACAAGAGCGCCAGAGGCCCAAAGGCCGCGTCGCGCCGACGCCGGTCCAGCACCTCGGCCTCGACCATGTCGCGTAACGCCCAGGCCCGGTCGCCCGTCATCGTCGCCGCCAGCGCGTCGAGCGGCGGCAACATCGCGTCGGGGCATCGCGCGATCAGCTGGGCCAGGGCGGCCCTCTGTGCGGCCGACAGGTCCGCCATGGATGCTCCTCGGGCCGAAACGATTCCCGACCATGGGGCCGAGGGTGCGCCGTTCGGGTTAACAGGGCCTTTGGATCCGGGCGGGACGGGGTCAGCGCGCCTCGCGCGGCAGCGACCCGCGTTACGGAAGTCCGTTTACGACCCTTAGGCCTATTGCGGCTTTCGACCCTCAGCGGACATAGACGAGAGTAGCCAAAAGCCGATACGACTCCGATCATGGATCAGCTACCCGACCTGCTCCCCGAGCTTCGTGACTGGAATGGCGGTGAGGGGATCGCTCCGCTGGACTACGTCTACTCAATCGCCACCTCGGATAGCGCGCTGGCGTACAGCGAGCTATTTTGGCCCCGCTTCGTAGAATTCGAAGGGTACATCTTGCGCGACGGTTTTAACCTCGAGAATTTGCGCTCGTGGGAAAAACAAGACAGGCGACCACGATGCAACATCGAGGCAGCAATAAACTATCTCGGCATCGGCGATCTGTTTACCAACGAAGAAGACACCGAGCTTCTCTATCGTCGAGTGGTCCGTCTCGGTGAGGTTCTCTCACAGACGTACACGGCCAAGCTGAGGCAGGATTTTCCTGACAGGCATTTTGACGTCTCTCTGCTCGTTGACGAGCACGAGTATGCGCTGACGTTTTTTCAAAGTGACGGCTAAGTCCGCTAACCACCCTTAGCTGACAAAAGTGGCGTCCGCTCTTTGGCCTGGACGCCGATGTCCGCTCTTTGGCCTGCCGAAGCCCAGGACTGAAATCGACCCATAGGCGAAGTTAGGAAGGGACCCGTTTGTCGGGCGGGCTACCCCATGTAACATCCCTCGTGGAAACTGGAGCAGCCGATGCCGACACATCTTGCCAAGATTGCAGTCGCCTTGCTGCTTGCGACGGGATTGCAAGGCTGCATACCGGTCCGCTAGGCACACCGGCGATCATGCGCCGGGATGCGATTGCGCCATAACTCCGCTGCCCGCCCTTGGCCGCCGCAGCTAACGCCCGGCTGCGGCCTCTGCGCGTTGGAGTTCAAGCCACTGGGGCGCGTGTCTCAGAGCCTCGGCGTATTTTTTCGACGCCTCGCGGCTGCCTCTCTGGGCCGTCAGGCTGTCGCCCCAGGCCTTGAGGGGATCCGCCCAACGAGGGCCTCGCTGATGGGCGGCGGCGAACTTGATCTGGGCGGCGGCGTGGTCGCCGCGCGCCATCAGCGCCAGCCCCCAGCGCTGGTAGGCGAAGGGCAGCGACGGGGCCAGCGCCACGGCCTGGGCGTAGGCGGCGTCCGCCGCTGCGCGATCACCGCCGCGCTCGATCGCATCGGCGCGGAAGCTCGCGCATTTGACCCAACGGCCGGTCTTGGCGAACACCGCCTCCGCCTCGGTCGCGCGTCCCGTCAAACCATAGGCGAGGCCCAGGTAGCAGGGCATGTCCGGGTAGTTGATCTGCTGTTCCGTGTCCGCCAGCCAGACCTGATAGGCGGCCTCCAAAGGAGCGACCGCCGCCGCCGAATTGCCGGCCTCCAGAGCGCGAAGCCCGGCGATGTGACTGCGTACCATCGTCGTCGAAGGCGCGCCCTGCTCCGACGACGTCAGGGCGGTGGCGGCGCCTTGCCAGTCGTGCAACCGGCCAAAGGCCTCCGCGGCCATTGGCCCGGGGCTCTCCACCGTGGCCCCGCGCTTGGGATCGCGGCTGGTCAACGTCGCCAGCTGACTGCCGGCGTCCTGCGACAGATATTGCGGGTTGAGCCAATCGGTCCCGCGCGGCTGGTTGGACTTCGGACGGCTGGCCGCCAGGCGGCGCATCTCCTCGCTCGCCCGCCAGGCCGCCTCTTCGCCTTCGAATGTCGCCAACACCGCGACGAAATTGCCCTGCGCCACCCAATTGTCGGGCTTCAGCCGAAGGGAAAGCCGATATTTGGCGATCGCCTCGACGGGGCGTCCCAGGTTCTCCAGGGCATAGCCCCAATTATTGGCCAACGAGGCTTTCGCCTCGTCCGGGGCGCGTGGATAGGCCTGGGCCAGGAAGGCGTCGGCCTCGGCGGATCGGTCGGACGATATCAGATAGGCTGAATAGAGGGCGGGCTCGGCCTCGCCATAGGCGTATTCCGCCGCCTTGGTCGTCAGCGCCTGCAGGGCGTCGGGCCCCCCGGTGAAGGCTTTGGGGCGGATCCCGTTGCCGCGAACGGTCAGAGTCAGCGAGCCGTCGCTCTGCTGCACGAGATCGCCGGAAATATGGGTGTCGTTGCCCAGCCGCGCCCGCAGCAGCCGTTCGATCTCGCTGATCGACAGCCCGGTCTGGGGCACTTCGACATTGATGGCGCCCGTCCAGGCGCTGGCGACCTTGCGCTTGGCCGAGGCGGACCTCGTGGCGTCCTGGATGACCGAGATGGCGTCGAGCAGACCGCTGGCCGCCACCTTGCCGCTGATGCCCCGCGCGGCGAGCGCCGGCGGCGCGTCAAAGGCGTCGATCACCAGAGTGCGCGACTGCGAGGCCGAATAGATGACCCCCAGGACGAAGAGGGCGAAGATCAGCCCGAACCCCGCCGTGATGACCTGAAGAGCGACCCGGATCATCTGTCCCAGACGGCGGACCTTGGCCTCCTTGGCCTGGCCCATCATCTGGCCGCGCCGCAGCCGCCACTCCTCGGGGATCTCGTCTCTTTGAAGGCGCAAAATCTGCGCCTGTTCGTCCAAGAATTCCGAGGCCTTCTTGGCCACTTCCGGATCGGTGCTCGCGAGGTTCATGGCGAGGTCGGCGGCCACGCTGCCGGCCTGGCTGGCGACGCGGGGCGCCTCGGCCTTGCCGCTGGCCTCGGCCTGCTGGCCCCCGAGCATCGCGCCCACGATCCCGTTCGACATGACCCGATCCTCACCTGCCTCAACAGATAGATCAGCGTTATACGGCCCTGTCCAACCCTAACCTCCCTCGATCAGGACACTGCCGGTCCCGACAAAAGCATCAGCCCATGAGTTGAAGAACAGAAAGCTCCCAATCTCCTTGCCGCATGAACCTGAAAGGTACCGCAAAAGCGTGCACGAACTTGTCATGGTCGTGATCGGCTGGGCACTTGAGGCGCAAGACGTGCGCGGTTGGCTGGTGGGGGCTGGCCAAGCCCTAATTGACGAAGCCCTGCGGTTGATGACATCGCTGGCCGGCGGAGGTCGGCCAGCCCCTGGGCTATTGTCGCAAACCGACCCATAGCGGTCTTCGAACCAGTCTGCTTGTGATGGCCGTAATGGTGCTAGGTTTCTGACACGCTCCTGGACAGAACGGACTGCCTGAAGCCATTCACAAGGGGACGTCCGCTATTGGGCAGCGAGATAATCTTTATCATTCCCACGGTGCTCGGATTCGCCATCGTGGCGACGCTCAGCGGCACGCTTGGGCTCTGGTTTGTCTGGATCGCTGCGCGCCGACTCGGTCCGCCGTCATGGCGAACGGGTTCATCGTGCTTCCCGATCGGTGCCACTGCTTCAGTGCTGCTTGCCATCTCATTGCCTGCCGGCTGCATACGAGCCTGCCAGCCCGTCCCTCAGCCCGAAAGCATGAGGGCAGTGGCGGCCTTCGAGGTGCCGCTGACCACGGCGGTGGAGCGGGCCGACTTCCTGACCCTCCTCACCGCAGCGGCGGAGGCCGAGGGGCTCGACCTAAGTGTCGAGACGGCAGACGAAATGGAGCGCTGGCCTGAGATGTCACCCGAACTTCGCAGGTCGATCGATGCCACCGTCTATCGCGGCGGTGATATCCGCCAAGTCGAGGCTCGCGTTTCCGACCAGTTTCACTTCGGCCATGTGTGGATATCTTTCACCCAAGGTAGGGACCCGACGCTGACGCGGCGCTTCCGTGACCGGCTGATGTCACGGACCATTGAGCGCTGGCCCGAGACCCTGAGCGTGCCGGTCACCCAGACAGGCGGCCTCCCGCACAGGGAAGACTTGGTCCGGGGCGACCACGGCTATGAAATCAACTCGGCCAGAATGGCGGGATACATTTGCGGGACCGCTCCCGGTAACGCCCCCCCGTCGGCGTGCGACTAGGCGACTCGCCGTTTTTCGAAAGCTGATGTCCACTACCCACCCCTAGCTGAAGTTGGGGGCGTCCGGCTTTCGGGCCGGCTGGCCAAGGTCCGGTTTCGGGCCAGATGCCTATGTCGCAAATCGACCCATTGCGGACATCCGTCGGGTGGCTGTGTAGCCAAGGGGCAGCATTTGAAACGTAGGTGGTCCTCGGACCTATTTCGTCGTTTCTCGACCCTTAAAGGATAGGCCGGGAGGTGGGGGCGCTCCGTATGGGTTCGACACTTTTTCTCCGGGAAGGCTGCCTAAAGCGATGGTGACAGCAACCACGATCACGCCCTCCACTATGGCCAAGATGGGGAAGTGGTCCGGTTGAATGGTGAATCCAGCGATCACTCCGGCCGCGATCTGGATGAAGTAGTACAGCAACACCCATTTTCCACTCCAGCCGAGGTCGTGCACGCGAAAGACGTAGAGAAGCGCCAAGACAAAGCCCATCCCCCCTACATTCACGCCCGAAAGCTCTAGCGAAGTTGCGATAGCGGCCAGGATCGCCAAACAGAGCCAATAGGTCGCGCGATTGAAGCGATGTTCGAGAAATTCCATTTAAGTGCCCCCTCAGACTAGGTGGTGCCTATAGGCGATAGGATTTCCCGACCGCAATGTCCGCTAACCACGGTGGGCTCAACCGGTGAACGCAACACGCTAACTTTTCTTCGGAGATGGAGCGTGGGCGATGAAGCAGCGGCGGCGGATCTATTACTCGGCGGCCCAGCGGGCTGAAATCTGGGATCGCTGGAAGGCGGGCGAGTCGATGAGTTC